>JBNGDZ010000500.1:2914-3829 GCA_049975765.1 Armatimonadota bacterium | reverse complement strand
CACCCGCACAGTGGTGTTCGTGATCAAGGACGGGTGCGTCTTCGAGTACATGCAGTACGACGAGCCGCGCGGGTAGCGGGGCTCGTCGAGCCGCAAGCTACAAGCTGCAAGCGGCAAGCCAAGGACAGCCGCGCCAGGGGGACCGGCGTGAACCAGAGCAAGCCCAGTTTCCGTGACCTCGCAGTCTGGCAGAGGGCAGTCGATGTAGCCGTCGGGGTGTATGAGCCGACCAAGAGCTACCCGAAGTGGGAGCTGTACGGTCTCACCTCACAGATGAGGCGGTCCGCCGCCTCGGTGCCCGCCAACATAGCTGAGGGGCGAGGGCGGCACGGCGACGGCGATTTCCTCCGCTTCCTGTACATCGCAGCGGGCAGTCTTGCGGAGCTTGAGACTCTCATCGAGCTCTCGCGACGTCTCGGGTACGCGACGAACGAGGAGTTGGGCTCGCTTGAAGGAAGCGTGGAGGAGGTGGGGAGGATGCTGCAGGGCCTCATCTGCACTGTTCGCGACGCAGTGCAGAAGTGATCTGACAGGGCGGTGAGAAGCCGTTGCCGTCAGCTCGTAGCTTGAGGCTTGTAGCTCACCGGCCAATGCATTGGGAGAAGCTGCCACACACCCCCCATTACGGGAATGTCTACCGCGCTCGCGTGCCGGGCGGCTGGCTGGTGCTCGCGGACACCTGGGCGCGGCACGAGGACGTGGAGAAGGGGAGGCACTACGACTCCACCGGGGTGGGCATCTGCTTCTACCCCGATCCGAACCATGAGTGGACCCTCTCCGACGATGAAGAGTCCGGCGGTGACTGAGCAGGTAACGTGTGCCTCTCGCCTGTCTCTGCCATCGTTAGTCATTGTGTCGTCGTCTGTCGTGGCTCGTCGCTCGCAGCTCGACGCTCGCAAGGAGTGACGCACATGT
>JBNGDZ010000500.1:0-2904 GCA_049975765.1 Armatimonadota bacterium | reverse complement strand
GTCATCATCGTCACCGGCGGGACGTCCGGTATTGGGGAGGGCTGCACCCGGCACTTCGCCGCCCAGGGCGCGAAGGTCGTGACCTCGTCGATCCAGCGCGAGGCGGGCGAGGCGCTGCAGGAGGAGCTGCGCGCGGACGACCTGGACGTCACCTTCGTCTACTGCGATATGCGGCACGAGAATGAGGTGGCCGCGCTGGTGGAGGGGACGCTGGAGCTGCACGGGCGCATCGACGGCGCCGTGTCCAATGCCGGCGTGTGGGTGGAGGGCACGGTGGAGGACCTCACCGACGCCGACTGGGACCTGGTGATGGGCGTGAACGTGCGCGGCAACTTCAGCTTCGCCAAGCATCTGGTCCCGGTCTATCGCGACCAGGGAGAGGGCGTGCTGGTCATCGTCACCTCCACCGCCGCCTTCGTGGGCTTCCCGGCACACGCGCTCTACTGCGCGTCGAAGGCCGCGCTGGACGCGCTCATCCGCTGCCTGACCACCGACCACGCGGGCTACATGCGCGCGGTCGGCATCTGCCCGGGCACCATCGACACGCCCATGCTGGCAGCCAGCGCCGAGGGCTTCCCTCAGCCCATCGATGAGCTCTATGCAGAGGTGGCGGAGAAGATACCCGTGCGGCGCCTCGGCCGGCCGGAGGACGTTGCCAGGGCCGCGGCCTTCCTGCTCAGCGAGGATGCCAGCTACATCGCCGGCAGCTCCGTCTTCTTGGAGGGCGGGACCCTGGCCCTGCCGCCGTGGTGACCTCACCGTTACGATGGCCGGTGGGCCTCGACCGGTCGAATGATCCTCCCCCGGGGTGATCTGCTGTGCGACAATACCTCCTGATCCTGGTACTGCCGATACTGCTGGCCGCAGTCGCGGGGGCTGATGAGACCATGCGTCTGGACTTCGACGCCGATCCGGGCTTTGAGCCCCAGCCCTCCTGGGTGCCGACGCCCTCAGATGGCGCCGCAGTCACGGTCGCTGATGGCGTGGCGCGCTTCGAGGTACCGGAGCCGGAGACCGGCATGAAGTGGCGGATCTCCCTGGAGCGGTCCGCGGACATCGGGCTGTATCCGTGGCTGGTGATCCGCTACCGGGCCGGTAACTACGCGGTCGATCGCGCTGACTACCTGGTATGGCTGAGCACCGACGCGGCCGGCGACGGCATCCGGCTCTTTCGCGGCGAGATCGAGGCCGACGGCGCCTGGCACACCGCGGCCGTCAACGTGCTGGAGGTCGGCGAGGGCGCCACGGCCTACCAGCTCGCCGTGCAGGTGCAGTCCGCCGCTGAGGGCGATGGCTGGCTGGAGATCGACTCCATCGCGCTGGTGGATGCACCGCCCGAGGGCGCGACCCTTCACGAGCCGCAGCCGGGCCCTGATCGCGTCTGGGAGGTGCCGGTGCAGGATCCCGGCGCCTTCACCGCTGAGCCGGACTGGCTGAGCAACCCGGCGGAGGAGCCTGCGGTGCAGCGGACCGAGCACGGCCTGCGCTTCTCGGTGCCGGAGGCGGGCCGCGGCATGAAGTGGTCGTTCGAGCCGCCCGAGCCCGTGGAGGGCGCCAGGTGGCTGGCGGTGCGCTACCGGGCCGAGCGCGTGCAGCGCCGCCAGGACTATTTCATCTACCTGGCCAACGCCGGCGGGGGCAGCGCGCCCGAGGAGCAGTACTGCCTGAGCCTGGCCGATGTGCACTCCACTGGCTCGTGGCAGGTGGCGGTCGGCCAGGTGGAGGTACAGACCATCCGCGCCATGGCGCTGCAGGTGCAGGCCGAGGCCCCTGACGCCTTCGTGGAGGTGGCCTCCATACGCTTCAGCCGGCACCGCCCGCCGCGCATGATCGCGGATACGCTGGAGATCGGCCCGCCTGAGGAGGACTTCCGGGCGCTTGCACTGCCGGACGGGGAGCGGAGCGCGCAGGAGATCTGCCGGCTGCTGGGCTACGACGATGCGCTGCCGGCCGGGCCGCTGAGAGTTGAGGGCGTGTCCTTCGACGTCGCGGCGCGGCCGCCGATGACGCAGATGGTCGGCGATGACGCGCTGACCGTGCCGGTCGGAGAGCAGGCGTCGGAGGTCTATCTGCTGCTCGGGCTCCGGGCGCCGCGCGTGGAGGAGGAATCCTACGGCGGCGGCGCGCTCAGCTCGGTCACGCAGCCCCACCGCTTCCAGGTGCGACTGGCCTACGGCGACGCTCGGCCCGATGACGTCTTCCCGGTGTCGCTGCATACCGGCGAGTTCGAGATCGAGCGCGGTCTCGGCGTGTACCTCCTGGCGCCGGACGCGGATCGCACGTTGGAGCGCGTGGTTGTGCGCGACACCATGGACCGCGGCTCGCTGGCGGTGCTGGGGGCGACGATGGTCCTGGCGAGCGAGGCCCGGCGGCCGGAGCTGCATCCACGCCGCGCCGCGCCCCCGCTCGCGCCGACCATGCGCGACGTTCCCGCCGGGACGCCGGAGATCACCGTGGATGGCGACCGTGTGATGGTGGCGGGGCCGCGGCTGCGGGTGCAGCTCGACGCCGCCCGGCAGATGGCGATCACCATGCTGGGCAGCGACTTCATCGGCGGGGCTCCGTTCGACGTGGAGCCCAGGCCGCTGTTCGCGCTGATCGTGAATGCAGAGGAGGTGCCGGCGGCGGCGCTGGAGCTGCGCTTCTGCGAGGTCGATGAGGCCGGTGTGCTGCGCGCCGAGTACGTCTGCGCGGAGCCGGCGGTGACGGTCGCGGGTACGCTGCGGCCGCGGGAGGACGGGTCGGTGGTTATCGGCCTGTCGGCGCGCAACGATGGTCAGGAGAGGGCGGACATAGAGCTGCATGGACCGCGCATCGGCGCTATCGAGCCGCGTGCCGGGGACGAAGGGCTCGCCTACCTGTTCCCGAGCTGCGGGGCCGCCATCTCGGATGAGCCGGTCGCCC
>JBNGDZ010000499.1:0-3844 GCA_049975765.1 Armatimonadota bacterium | reverse complement strand
GAGGCCGGACCACTGTCCGGCCTGCTGTTGTGCCGCGTTCGTGGTCAGTCGCCAACATCAGAGAGATCCCACACGGTCGACGCGCTGCCCCGTGTAAGAGGGTGCCGCCGATGCTCACGTCAGAGAAGGTCAAGCAGGCCGCCAAGCAGATGGGCGCAGACCTGGTCGGGATCGCCTCCATGGATCGCTTTGAGGGCGCGCCCGAGCAGATGGATCCGCGCCACCTTTTCCCCGAGGCGCAGGCGCTCATCGGCCTGGCCTTCAGGATACCGCGCGGGTATCTGCGCGGGATCGAGGAGGGCACGCACTTCTACCAGTACCCCTCCATGGGCTACGCGAACATCAACGAGGTGTACGCCCCGATGGTCCTGCATGAGCTGGCCTGCCTGCTGGAGGATCACGGCTACGAGGGCGCGGTCTTCCGCAACACCGGTGGCCGCATGACGGTCTCAGACATGACCGGCGCTCCCGACGAGCCCGCCGACTATGGCCGTCGCATCCGCTACTCCCGGCCGGTCGCCGAGGATCGCCCCGCCCCGGACGTGATGTTCCACTTCCGCATCGCGGCCTTCTGCTGCGGGCTGGGCGAGATAGGCTACAGCAAGCTGCTGCTCACGCCCCAGTTCGGCCCCCGACAGCGCTTCGCGTTCATGCTCACCGACGCCCCGCTCCAGCCCGATCCGCTCTACGACGGCCCGGCGCTGTGCGACCGCTGCATGGCCTGCGTGACGGAGTGCCCGGTGGACGCCATCAGCGCCGAGGAGGCCGTGACCATCACGCTGGCCGGCCGGGAGGTCACCTGGGGGAAGCTGGCCGAGTGGCAGTGCTTCCACGGCTACATGGGCAGCGTCCGGGAGACGAATCCCTTCCTGCCGCCCGACGCCTACGACGAGATCGACGGCGTCGACCCCGAGGCGATCATGGCCGGCAGGGCGCAACTGACCCCCGAGCAGACGCTGCGGGTGCAGCGGGTCCTGCGCCGCTATTACGGTGCCTCCGCCGGCTACAACTCGGCCCTCTGCGGCGGACGGGGCTGTCTCCGCGCGTGCATGGTGCACCTCGAGGAGACGGGCGTGCTGAGCAAGCAGTTCAGGACGCCCTTCCGCCGCCGCAAGCCCTGGCGGCTGTAGCCGACAGCGAGATTCGGCGAAAAGATACCGCGCCTCGATGGTATCCGCTCAGGCCTCAACCACCTCGAAGCCCGCCAGCCGGCCCAGCTCCTCGAGCTGCTGTAGGTGGTCGCCCAGCACCAGTGCAAAGTGATGCCCGAAGTCCTGCTCCAGCCGGAAGAACCGCTCTGCGTCATCGACCTGCATGGTGTATGCGAGGCTGCAGCCGACGTCCATGTACCCCGCGCAGCCCACGACCTCGCCGGTCTCCACCAGCAGGCGCGTCCCGGCGGGGTTGAAGCGCGCGATGGTCACGGGCTCGCCCACGTCGCGAGAGAGGTCGTAGCGCAGCGTGCCCCCCCAGCCCCCGACCGTGAAGTTCTTGATGCCGTAGGGCACGTCCGGCTCATCGAAGCCGTGCATCTTCAGCCCTGGCACATCGTGACCCACCCGGATGAGATTATCCTCGCGGCTCGCCACGGATGTGTTCCCCATGTGCGGGGTCTTACGCGAGAGGTACATCAATACCGCGATCGACATCAGCACGTTCACGTCGCCCTCACAGGCGCTGGGGATGCCCTCATCCTTGAGCAGGCTGTGGGCGAGGCAGAAGGTCACCCGCTCCTCGGCCATGGCCTGGGTGGCGCAGATCTCGAAGCAGGGCAGCGTGAAGGCGTTGGCCTCGCGCCTGGCCAGCGTCCGGCGCGCCGCCAGGTAGAAGCGCACCGAGGGCAAGAGCTGCTCCTCGTCCATATCGCTCTGCTCGGCGTTGGCGATCAGATCGGCGGTCAGTTCACGCGCCCGCTCGAGGTCATCCTCGGGCAGCTCCCGCATGGCGTCGAGGACCTCCTCGGCGGTGATCAGCTCATGCTGGACGCCGTAGCGGCGCTTGAGGCCCTCCAGGTCCGCGATGCTGCTGACCACGCCGGTGGGGATGACATTCCCCTTCAGGGCGATGAGCATGCGCGTGTGCTCCAGGGCCTTCCTGACGCGCAGCAGCGACAGGAAGCGGTTCAGGTCCTCCCAGTCGAAGAAGGCGTAGCCCTCCAGCTCCCTGGTGCGCAGGTAGGCGGTGATGTCCACGGTGGAGACGTGGCCGATGATCGCCAGGGGCTTGCGGAAGCGCTCGGCGATCTTCACCGCCGGGTACTGCGGTAGGCCCGAGTGCCCCACCAGTACCAGATCGGCACCGTAGACGTCCGGTGCGAGGGCATCCAGTTCGGCATCGGGGACGACGAAGTCATCGGCCCACTGCACCAGGGCGGGCTCCAGCACCCCGGCCTCATCGGTCACGTTCTCTTCGACAGCCGTCTTGAAGGCCTCGAAGGCCTGCCGGCCCCTGTGCCTGTCGGCTTCGGGCGTCAGGTCCTCCAGCTCCCCGACTCTGCACGGCCCCTCGTACGCGGCGCTGTGGACGAGCTGCAGGAAGACCGGCTTGATCCGGACTCGTTGATCGAGCGCACGTTGTATAGCCACGGGCTTTCCTCCTCAGGGCGGACTGCGTTGCGGCGCGAGAGTCTTTCCACGCGCGGTAGGTGGGGCCTTCTGGTGCGGAGCCGGTCGCGTCGAATCGGCGACGCGACGGCGGTGCCTGGTGCAGTCCTGCAGGTGTGGCGCGAAAGGCGGAGAACTGGACAGGTGTACCGACGCTGGCGCAGTGGATGGATGATTGGGTCAGCACGCCTCTGGTACGCGACGGGGGACCGCTTGACTGACTGGAGGCGCCTCGGTCAACGCCGGGGAGGCTCGGATGCGAACGGAGGGAGTAGCTCGGGGCCGTGTAGAGAGACAAAGCGCGATATGGTGGAGGTGCAACCATGCGGAGTGGCCGCGTTGATCCGGTTGATGAGTATCTGCCAAGAGGAGAGGTGCGGGGCTGCGTTCTGGTCGTCTCGGACTACCGGATGCTCAATCTTGGACACGCCGCCACCGTGCGCAAGGCGGGGTACGCCGTCTACACCGCCGTGACGTGTACTGATGTGCCTCGCATCTTCGAGGCATTCACTGTAGGGCACATTGATCTGGTCGTGTTCGCCTCCCTGGTTCATGGCTGGCATCACCAGGAGGCAGAGGAACGGCCTCAGGGCATCCCCCGCGTGACCGATGATAGGTGGCAGACCCGGAACATCGCGCAGGTCATTGAGACGGTCAGCGCCCGGCAGCGGACGCCACCGAAGGTTCTCGTGGCGACTGACCTCATAGTGCATGACTGCTATGACATCAGTGCGGACGGGTTGGCCGCGGCCGGTATCAAGTACCAGACGTACTCAGCCAGTGACCCCACTTCGATAGTGGGCTTTCTGTAGCACTCAGTTACGGTGCATACGGAGCCGTCGGCGTAGGCTGTGCCCATACCTACAGCTTCGTGGCCGTGAGGCCGCCGAACATCACCTCGATGTTCTCGAGCAGCCCCCAGCTGAGTATCAGCTCCGCCGAAGCGGTGCGCATGTTCGGGCCGGCGTAGGCACCGCTGCCACCCGTCTGTATATAGGCCATCGCCGCGAGACCCGTCCGGTCGGGCTGACCGGCCTTCGCGAGCGGCCTGCGGGCGGGGTGCCCGAACCGGGAGATTCTCGCGGACCTGGCGGAGGCGCAGCGCGTGACCCAGGCCTGGCGGGAGCGCTGTGACACCCAGCGCGCGCACGGCGAGCCCGCTCACGAGGTCGAACTCAGTCTCGCACCAAGTCTTCCCCACTCTCTTACGATCCGGCAGTGCGGCTGGGCACCGGTACTGC
>JBNGDZ010000498.1:0-3878 GCA_049975765.1 Armatimonadota bacterium | reverse complement strand
AGTCCGAACATGCCCAGCTTCATCCATCCACCGCTCCCTCGAATGCTGTGCCGTTGAGCGCGCTCGCCCTACTCCACCAGCCTCAGCGCCCGCTCCACCACGTTCTCCACGGTGAAGCCCAGGTGCGCCATGACCTCATCGCCCGGCGCCGAGGCGCCGAAGCGGTCCATGCCGATGACATCGCCATCCTCACCGACCCACCGCTCCCAGCCCAGCCGCGAGCCCGCCTCGATGGCCAGCACGGGGACGCCGGCGGGCAGGACCTCCTCGATGTAGTGCTCCGGCTGCTCCTCGAAGATCTCCCAGCATGGCAGCGAGACGACCCGTGCACCGACGCCCCTCTCCTCGAGCGCCTCACGCGCCTGCAGCGCCAGCGCCACCTCCGAGCCGGTCGCCACCAGGATGACCTGCAGACCGCCCTCGGCCTCGGCAAGCACATAGCCGCCGCGCAGGGCGCCCTCGCGCACGGGATATCGCTCGGGGTCAAGCACGGGGAGCTTCTGGCGGGTCAGCGCCAACGCGACCGGGCTGTGCCGCTCGATCGCCAGCTTCCAGGCGATGGCGGTCTCGTTGGCGTCGGCGGGGCGGATCACCGCCATGTTGGGCATCACCCGCAGGCTCATGACGTGCTCGACCGGCTGATGCGTGGGGCCGTCCTCGCCAACGCCGATGCTGTCATGGGTGAAGACCCAGTGGGTGTCCGCGTCCATGAGCGCCGAGAGCCGCAGCGCTGGACGCATGTAGTCGGAGAACACCAGGAAGGTGGCCCCGTAGGGGATCACGCCTCCGTGCAGCGCCATGCCGTTGACCATCGCCCCCATGGCGTGCTCCCGCACCCCGAAGTGCATGTTGCGCCCGGCGCAGTTCTGCAGGCAGAAGTCGCCCTCTCCGTCCATGATAGTCTTCGTGGAGGGAGCCAGATCGGCCGAGCCTCCGATAAGCGTGGGGAGGCGGTCCTTCATGGCCTCGATGACCTCCCCGGAGGCGTTGCGCGTGGCGATCGGCCCGTCCTCGGGGGTGAAGACCGGCAGGTCCATGTCCCAGTCCTCGGGCAGCTTCCCGGCCACGGCGCGCTCCAGCAGCGCCGCCCGCTTGGGGAACTGCTCCCGGTAGCGGGCCATGCGCTGCCTCCACTGCTCCTCCGCCTGCCGCCCGCGCTCGACGGCCTGCGCCATGTGGTCGCGGACCTCATCGGGCACGTAGAAGTCCTCGTCAGGCGGGAAGCCGTATCTCTCCTTCGTGATCCTGACGTTCTCAGGCCCCAGCGGGGCGCCGTGGGACTCGGCGTCATCCTGCATGGGGCTTCCGTAGGCGATATGCGTGCGGACGCAGATGATGGATGGCCGCCGTGTCTCCTGCTGCGCCGCCTCGATGGCAGCCGCGATGGCCTCCAGGTCGTTGCCGTCATCCACGCTCTGCACGTGCCAGTTGTAGGCCTCGAAGCGCTGCGCCACGTCCTCAGTAAAGGCGAGGTCCGTGGAGCCCTCGATGGAGATGCCGTTGTCGTCGTAGACGCAGATGAGCTTGCCCAGCCCCAGATGCCCGGCCAGGGACGCCGCCTCGTGGGAGATGCCCTCCATGAGGTCACCGTCTGAGCAGATGGCGTACGTGTAGTGGTCGATCAGGCCGAAGTCCTCATCGCTGCCCTCCGGCCGGTTGAAGGTGGCTGCAAGAAAGGCCTCCGCCACGGCCATGCCGACGCTGTTGCCGAAGCCCTGGCCCAGCGGTCCGGTGGTGGTCTCAACGCCCGGGGTCTCCCCGTACTCCGGATGGCCCGGGGTCATGCTCCCCCACTGGCGGAAGCTCTTCAGCTCCTCCATGGGCAGGTCGAAGCCGGTCAGGTGAAGCAGAGAGTAGAGCAGCATCGATCCATGGCCGGCCGAGAGCAGGAAGCGGTCCCGGTTGAACCACTCCGGGTTCCGCGGGCTGTAGCGCATGAAGCGGTCGAACAGCAGGTATCCCATCGGCGCGGCGCCCATGGGCATGCCGGGATGTCCCGAGTCCGCCCGCTGCACGGCGTCCATCGCCAGGCAGCGGATGGTATTGATGCACAGCTCGTCGATGTCACTCATTGTAACCCTCCGACAGTGGATGATTCAGCCTTCACGGCCTGGCAGCGTACTCGCGCCGTCCGCGATGGGGATACGCGGCCGTCTCCCGTCCGACAGCCTTCGCTGTTCGGGCACGCTGCTCCTGCGCCCGCATGCAGGAACACCACCAGAGGTGTCGAATTGCTTCTGCGAGGGTAGGATCAACACTGTAACCCAAGAGAAGACCCGCGGCGCGGGTCGGACGAGGAGGTGGCGTGACTTGAGCAGTCTCAGGTCGGTATTGAGGGCGAGCGGATACGCAGCTCTCGTTCTGGTGCTGGCGGCCTGCGCCTTCTGGGCCGGGACGCTGGTCAATGAGACCGTGGCGACCGGACCGGCCATCGCCCACGCGGCGAACGGCTCCCCGGTCATCGAGCACCGGGCCAACGAGATCGGCGGCACGACCGTCGGCGAGGTTCTGGTCAACGACCAGGTGGTCATCCGCATGCGCACCAAGGCCGGCGGCTTTACGGCACCGGAGCGGGCGATGATCATCGCCGAGCGCATCCGCGACTGGACGGCGGGACCGTTCTCGCCTTACGATCTTGCCATTCGTGAGGGGGCTCATGGCGCGGCGGAGCTGCGCGCCCACGGGAAGCTGATCTTTACGGTGAATCCTCAGGAGGCGGAGGCCCTCGGCTCCACCGCCATGGGCCTGGCGCGAGCCTGGCACGACAACATCATGATGGCACTGGGCGTTGCGCGCTCGGACATCCCTGCGCCCGCCACGGGCGCCGCCGAGGCGGCCGGGACGCAGGCCGCCGGCGGCGATGTCGGGGGCGTGCAGGCCACTACCCAGTGGCAGCCGCCGGAGCCCTACGACAGCAAGATCGTGCCCATCGTGAGCGTACTTGAGGGCGTGAAGGTTGGCGCGGCGCGCGTCAATGGTCCGGAGTCCAAGGTGGACCAGGTGGCCGCCTGCGCCCAGCTCGAGACCAAGTTCCAGGACTTCCTCGAGATTGACGTCTACGTTCCCATCACCACCAACGAGCCGGGCCCCGGTGGGCTGAACCGCGTCCAGCAGGTGGGCGTCACCGGCCTCGGCGACATCGAGCTCTAGCAAGGAGGAATCCCGATGAGGATGGATAGCAGACTCCGCAACCTGGCAGTGCTCGTGGTCGTCTGGGCCTTCGTGCTCGGGATCTTCGCCGGCCCCCAGCCCGCCCGGAGCCTGGACCTGGGCGGGACCATCGGCGACCTGGTGAAGATCTTCGGCATCGGCTGGGTGGTCAACCGCTTCGCCGACGACATCGACGGCGCGGTCAATGACCTCCTGGCGCAGCATGAGGCGGAGATCGCCGGTGCCACCAAGGTGGTGCCCATCATCCGCGTCGGCGAGGGCGGCGGCACGGCCGTCGGCGCCGCGCAGGTCATGGGCCCCGGCACCCAGCTCCAGAAGGTGGAGGCCGTTGCAGAGCTGGAGCTGAGCGTCGGCGACTTCCGCGGCCGGGCACTGCTGCCGGTCTCCACCAAGCGGAACCTCACACGCTCGGTGAAGGGCATAAGCGGGGTGGGCGTCTCGGCGAACATCAAGTTCCCCATCTGACGCTGCCGTCGGCCCCGCGCGTCCAGGACGGGCGCCGTGACAGCTGCCGGACAGACGCGGGAGGGCTGGCCACTCCGGCCCTCCCGCTTCCCATTCGCATGTGAGGCCGTGCAGGAGGTGCAGCCATGGAGTTTGCCGCGGTCGCGCTGGCGCTGATACTCAATGGCACAGAGGTGGATCTGGCGCACCCCGTTCTCGCCGTACGGGACGACCTGGGCACGCAGCAGGTCCTGGTGCCGGTG
>JBNGDZ010000497.1:0-3878 GCA_049975765.1 Armatimonadota bacterium | reverse complement strand
GTGCAAGGACCCGCGCTACGGCGATGATGTCGTCTACAAGGGCGGCCTGCGGGTCTACACCACGCTGGATATGCGCCTGCAGGAGGTGGCGGAGAGGGAGCTGACCGAGCAGATCGAGAGCCTCCGCAAGCAGGGCAGGATCTATCCCGCGCCAGTGGGTCAGGGCGCGCTGGCCTGCGTCAACGTTCACAACGGAGACGTGCTGGCCATGGTCGGGGGCGTAGGCGAGTGGGAGCAGGTGCAGTTCAACCGCGCCCATCCCGGCCCCCCGCAGTACGGGCGGCAGCCGGGCTCCTCCTTCAAGCCTTACCTGTTCGCGACGGCATTCGAGTCCGGCTTCAGCCCCAGCTCGGTCTTCAGCGGCGACCCCATCCGCATCGGGACCTGGACGCCGGTGAACTACTCACCCGGTCAGGGCGGGGACTACACACTGAAGAGGGCGTTGGGGCAGTCGGTCAACCTGGTCGCGGTGCGCCTGATCCGGGAGGTCGGGATCCGCAAGACCGTGCGCTACGCAGCGCGGATGCTCAACATCCCTGAGGACCGGCTGGACCCGTATCCCTCCCTGGCGTTGGGAGTGTCCGAGATCTCGCCGCTGGAACACGCTTTGGGCTATGCCTGCTTCGCGTCCGGCGGATGGCGGCCCAGCATGCGCCTTTACCACACGATCACGGACTACACCGGCGAGGTCATCGAGCGGCAGCGGCACCAGCCGGTGCGGGTGCTGTCCAAGGCCGCCGCCATAAGCATGATCGAGTGCCTCCGCTACGTCGTCACCAACGGTACGGGCCGACAGGCCAACATCCCCGGCGTGGCCTGTGCCGGGAAGACCGGCACCACGCAGGACCATCACGACGCGTGGTGGGTGGGTTTCACGCCCGACCTCTCCTGCGCAGTGTGGGTGGGCAACGATAACAACAAGCCCATGCGCCGCGCCTCCGGGGGAGGCTTCGCTGCACCCGTGTGGCGGGAGTTCATCAAGCAGGCCACTGAGATCCTCGGCTGCGATGGGCAGTACCCGGAGGGGACCGGGGTCACCGCCTCCCGCGAGGATGAGCAGGAGGAGGAAGAGGAGGAGGAAGAGGAGACGGAGGAGGCGCCGCAGGTGGCCACGCGCAGTACCGTGTGTGCCGTCTCCGGCGGCCTGGCCACGCCATACTGCCCCGACACCGTTGAGCGCATCCTGATGCCGGGTGAGAGCCCGCCGCCGCCCTGCACCATCCATCGGCGGCCGCGCGGCGCCACGCTGGAGCCTGCGCGCGAGGCGGTGGCCTCCCAGCGCCAGCCCCCACCGGGCGACCGCCCGGAGCCGGAGCAGAGCGGCGATAGCACCGTCACCGTGACCATCTGCACCGAGTCGGGCCAGCTTGCGGGGCCCTACTGCCCCGACACCGCCGAGCGCACCTTCCCGGCCGGCAGCGCTCCCGCAGGCACCTGCACGGTGCACGGGCCGCCCCGACCGGCCCGGGAGGCCGGTTCCGAGCGCTCCGAACCCGAGCCTGGCCCCGGCCAAGCGCCCGGGCCCGAGCCGGCTGGGGCGCCGGCTGACACGACCGAGCCTGGCGACGATGACCAGCAGTCCGGCCTCTAACTACACACCTCCAGAGGTGAACGCGAGAGCGTGACCGGCTTCGACCTGCGCCTGAAGACGCTCGCCCTCTTCATCAGCGCCCTGCTGGCTCTGCTGGCCGGGCGACTGTGGATGCTGCAGCTCACCCAGTGGCTTGACTACACAGGGCAGGCGCTGGCGAACCGCACCGCCGTGGTCTCCACGCCGGCACCCAGAGGCCTGATCTTCGACCGTGAGGGCCGCGTGATGGCCGAGAATCGGCCACAGTGGAGCATCACCATCACGCCCGCGGGGCTCCCCGAGGAGCAGTCCGAGCGCGAGAGGATCATCAGGTGCCTCGCGAGCATCCTCCGGGAGCGCAAGGTCTCCACCGCCGATGTCCGCGAGGCCATCAGCAGGATCTGCGAGGACGTCTCCCTGACGCCCACGCCTCTGGGCGACTTCGCGGCGGACGTGCCCCTCGAGATCGTGGCACAGGTGGAGGAGCGGGGGCTCGAGCTGCCGGGCGTCGGGATCGGGGAGGGCTTCCGCCGCTGCTATCCCCACGGCGATCTCGCCAGCCATGTGCTCGGCTACGCCCGACCGATCTCCGCTGAGCAGTACGAGCGCTGGCGGCACCTGCAGTACCCGACCGAAGGCGAGGCGGAGGGCCTGGGCGTGGAGCCGTGGCAGGACGATCCCGTGTACGGGCCCGAGTCCCTGTTCGGCCAGAGCGGCATCGAGGCGGCGTGCGAGCTGGATGAGAGCACCGATCCGCCCACGCCGGTGCTTCACGGCCGCCGGGGGATGCGCGTGTACGAGGTGGACGTGTTCAACAACCCGCTGCGGCTGATTCGCGAGGAGCGGGTGCCCCAGCAGGGAGCCGGGGTCTACCTGACGCTCGATCTGGACATTCAGAGAGTGGCGGAGAAGGCGCTCGCAGAGGTCGTTGGTTCCAGCCGGACCGGCGCGGTGGTGCTCATGGACGTGCACACCGGGGAGGTCCTCGCCATGGCCTCCAAGCCCAGCATCGACCCCAACCGATGGGTGAAGGGCTTCTCCGACGAGGAATACCACAGGCTCGCGAACGACGAGCGCCACCCGTTCTACAACAAGGCCATCTCCGGCACCTACCCTCCCGGCTCGATCTTCAAGATCGTCAGCGCCATCGCGGCGCTGGAGACCACCGGGATCTCGCCCGAGAAGCGCTTTGAGTGCCGGGGCCAGATCGGCATTGAGAGCCCCAACGGGATCTGGTACTACAAGTGCTGGAAGAACCACAACGGCTACCTCAACATGTGGGAGGGCATTGCACAGTCCTGCGATGTCTACTTCTACGAGCTGGTGCGCAAGGCGGGGACGACGTCGGACGCCATCGCCAGGTACGCGCGGCTCTTCGGCCTCGGCGAGTCCACCCGCTGCGGGCTGCCCAGCGAGGCCCCGGGGCTGGTTCCCGACAGGGAGTGGAAGGCCGATGTGCGCGACGAGGACTGGTACACCGGCGATACCCTGCAGTTCGTCATCGGCCAGAGCTTTTTGCGGGTCACCCCCATCCAGATGGCGGTGGTGACCGCCGCCATCGCCAACGGCGGCACGGTCATCTCGCCTCATCTGGTGCGCAAGACCGTCTGGCCGGAGTACCTCAACCGTGGCCCCACGGTCTTCAGAGCCGAGGTCATACGCCAACTCCCGGTGGATCCGCAGAACCTGAAGATCGTGCAGCAGGGCATGCGCCGTGCGGTCGTCAGCGAGCACGGTACTGCTCACAGCCTCGCCGCCAGTGGCCTGTCGCTGGCCGGCAAGACCGGCTCCGCGCAGTTCTACCGCGACAGGAAAACGCACGCCTGGTTCGTGTGCTACGGGCCCTACGAGGAGCCGCGCTTCGCCTGCTCGGTGCTGGTGACCGAGGGGGGGCATGGCAGCGAGACGGCCGCGCCGGTGGCGCTGCGCGTGATGAAGGCCGCCATGCTCAAGTACCGCGACGGCAACCGGGAGGCTTTGCAGGCGCTGCTGCAGCAGGCGCCCCGGCAGAAGCCGGCCGGAGAGGTTCAGGGCGACTGAGCCCCGAATCCGGCCCCGGCGAGACTCCATCGACACCGGAGAGGTCTGGTCTGCCCCATGCTGCTCGACGAGGCGCGCCGCCACGAGTGGAACGACTTCGTACGCGCGGCCGAGTACCCCACGGTCATGCAGACCTGGCAGTGGGGGCAGCTCAAGGCATCGACGGGCTGGACCCCACAGGTGGTGGCGGTCGAGGACGATGGGGCCATCCTCGCGGGAGCGCTGGTGCTCGCGCGGGAGCTGCCCCACGTCGGTCGCCGCCTCTTCT
>JBNGDZ010000496.1:0-3880 GCA_049975765.1 Armatimonadota bacterium | reverse complement strand
GTGGTCCGGCGCCTCCATACGGCAAAGGCAACGGCCGGGCCCTGAGCCCCGATTGCGGTGCCGATACGAGGCCGGCCGCTACGCTCTCCCCGACTCGTCCCTCGAAGGAATGCAGCCGCACCACGTCTGCCGGTAGAGTCCCCACCGCTTGCTCAGCTCCACGCTGCGCTGGAAGCCGTGGCGCTTCTTGAAGTCCTCGGCCAGGAAGCGGAGGCCGTGCCGGCGGGCCACCTGCTCGCCGATGGCGTTGACGCGCTCCGCGGGCGTGTGCGGGCTGACGGTCAGCGTGGTGGTGATGACGTCGATCTTCTGCTCGGCCGCCCACCGGGCGGTCCGCTCCAGCCGCAGCCGGAAGCACACGTCGCACCGGGCGCCGCCCTCAGGCTCGTCCATCAGCCCCCGGCAGGCCTGCCGCCAGGCCTCCACGTCGCTCTCCAGCTCCGCCAGCGGCACGTCGGACAGCTCCGCCACCCGGCGCATGCTCTCCAGGCGCTTGAGGTACTCCTCGCGCGGCTGGATGTTGGGGTTGTACCAGACGGCGCGCACGTCCCAGTCGTCCCTCAGGCGCTCGATCACCGCCGTGGCACATGGGCCGCAGCAGACGTGCAGCGCCAGCGGCGGTCTGTCGGACGCGCTGTTATCCTCCGCCCTCGCCTCGCTCATGGCGCCGCCGGGGTGACCTCGCCCTCCTCGTCGATGTCCGCCACCCGCTGCACGCCATCATAGGCGACGGCGCGCAGCCAGGCGCTGCGCCGCTCGCCGGGCTCCATCGTAAGCTGCGTGCCGGCCTCGATGGCGTTGGTGAGGATGGCCGGGAAGCTGCTGAACGGCTCCAGCGCCATGGTGTAGAAGCGGCCAAAGCTGGGGTAGCCCTCGGAGCCGCCCAGGGGCATCCACATCCAGATGTGCCGGAATGTCTCCAGGTCGAAGGAGATGCCAAAGCCCAGCTCGCGGGCCTGGCTGGTGACCGCCCACCAGCCGGCCTCCAGGTCAGTGAGGTAGACCATGTCATCCACGCGCTCCTCAGGCGGCGGGACGACACTGAGGTCCACCTCCTCGCCCTCGCGTGTGGTCCCCACCGGCCAGTCGAACCGCTGCTCGGGCTCGAAGCGACTCTCATCGCCCACATTGGGGTCGCACACGACGGTGCGTGCGGCGCAATCCACGCGGCAGTCATCCATCAGGAAGCGGCTGCCCAGCGCGGGATGGTGGCCCCACATCAGGTCCATCGGCTCCCGGCCCTCGTTGGTGAGAGTCTCGTCGATCTCCAGCACCGGCCGGCCGGAGCGGAGAGTGAAAGTCTTCTCCAGCAGGAACGGAGTGCGGTTGGTGCGGACCCAGGTGCGGGCCTGGACGAGATCGGCGTCGTCGCCGGTGATCTGGCAGCGCCAGGGCACGCCCCAGACCTCGCCGTGCAGCCCCATCTCCACGCCCTTGTAGGTGCAGACGCGGCCGCCGTTGGGCATGCACTCCTGCCAGCCGCCCTCGTAGAAGTCCGAGAAGGGGCCGACGCCCGGCGCGATCATATCCAGGGACTTCTCGGGGTTGCGCACGCCCCGCGGGGTCCGCCACATGAAGTCCGTGTCGGTGGGCTTGTGCAGGAACTCGTAGATGTCGGTGCCCTTGTCCAGGAGGATGGTGACCCGCACCAGCTCGTTCTCCATCACCAGCAGGCGCATGCCCCGGAAGGTGAACTCATCGCTGATCCGGCAGCCGAAGTTGCGTTCGTGCGTGTACAGCCTAAAGCCCATTGCTTGCCGTCACCTCGCCGCGTGATGTCAGCGCCATCGTCATCGCGAGATTCACCGCGATAACCCGCAGACCTCTCTTGTGGGCAGGCCCCGGTGGCCTCTCCGGCGAACCGGATCGCGACGCTCATCGCGACGTACCGGAGGCGCTCATGGCGATGCGATGCCTGCCCGTGTTGCTGAGTCTCGCCGCGGCAGCCGCCGCGGAGCCGATGGTAGTGGAGACCGCCGACTTGCGCCTGGAGATCGGGGAGACCGGAGAGCTGGTGTCCCTCACCTCGCCGCACACGGAGGGGGAGCTTGGCCGCCCCGGAGAGCCCGTTGCGGTGGCCCACACCGCCGAGAGGCAGATCGACGCCACGGCCGTGACCGGCGGCGATGGGCAGATGCGCCTGGAGTTCGGCGATGAGTTCGCGGCGACACTCTCATGGGAGGACGCCGGCGGCCTCGCCGTCTTCACGCTGGAGACCGTGGAGGGCGAGCCGGTGCGGCTCGACTGGCTGTGCCTGCCGCTGCGCGAGGGCGGGGAGCTGCTCTGCCACCGGCACGTCGTGCGGACCGATGACGGCAGGGCAGTGGCCATGATCGCACGGACGCAGGACTGCCTGGTGACCGGCGACGGAACGCCGCGGCTCTCCGCCAGCGTCTCCCGCGAGGTCTCGATGGGACCGACGCGGGTGGCGGTGGCGGTCGCGCCGTGGGACGAGATCCCGGACCGCATCGCCGCGGCCGAGGGGCTGCTGGGCATTCCGGTTGGCATGGCGGCCAAGCGCTCCGACGCCGCGCGCGGCAGCTACCTGATGATCAGCGGCGTCTCGCACGAGAACGCCGACACGGTCATCGACTGGGCGAAGCGGGGTGGCTTCGGCTCCATTCTGATCCTGCACGGCACCTGGGGGCACTTCGGCCGCCACTACGCCGTGCCGGAGAGCACCTTCCCCGGCGGCATCGATCAGCTTCGCGAGACCATCGATCGCATCCACGCGGCCGGGCTGCTGGCCGGCGCCCACATGTTCTCCTCCAAGGTGCCCAAGCACAGCGCCTATACCGAGGCCGGCGACGTTCGCGGCTTCTGGGAGGACCTGCATCTGGAGCTGGCGGAGGGGCTGGCGGCCGACGGCGACCGCATCGTCACCACCGGGCCGCCGGCGGACTGGCCCGTGACGCAGGGCACGCGCGACATCCGCATCGGCGATGAGTTGATGACCTACACCGCGCTGTCGCTGGAGGAGCCCTTCGGCTTCACGGGAGTGAGCCGCGGCGCCTACGGCACTGAGCCGGCGGCTCACGAGGTCGGCGCCCAAGTGGCGCACGTGGCGACCGACGAGAGCCGCGGGATCTTCATCATAGACCAGACCACCGATCTGCTGGACCGGCACGCGTCCGACATCGCCCGCACCTACAACGCCGCCGGCTTCGACTGGATTTACTTCGACGGCGCCGAGGACGTGCATCCGCCGCGCTGGTGGACGACCTCCAACGCCCAGATGGCGGTCGTGGAGAGGCTGGACCGGGAGCCGCAGATCGTGCAGATGGCCGCCTCGGCGCCCTTCTCGTGGCATCTGGCGACCCGCGTCGGCCAGCGGGACTACTTCTGGGTCTCGCCCAGCTACAAGGATGAGGTGGATGATGCCGTGGAGCGCTCCTGGCCGCGGGCGCAGCGGGAGCTGATGGTGGCGGACCTGGGCTGGTTCCCGCTCAGGCCGCCGAGCGAGCACGTCCGCGCCACGCAGGTGGATGACGTGGAGTACCTGTGCGCGAGGGCGCTGGCCACCGACTCGGCGTACTCCATTCTCACCAGCGTGGATCGCATGGAGCGCGTGCCGTGCCTGGACGCCATCCTGCACCTGATGAGCCGCTACGAGCACCACAAGTTCGCGGGCACCTTCCCCGACGAGGTCAAGCAGCGGCTGCTTCAGCCGCGCCAGGACTTCATGCTGGTGGAGCGCGACGGGGCCGAGCCGCGGCTGCTCGCCGCGCGGGAGATGCCCTACGTCGGCGGCACCAGCCACCTCGTGCGGGCCTTCATGACCGAGCGCTACGATGGAGTAACGACCGTATCGCTGGCGCCGGTGGCCGGCGCGGCCACCATCCAGTTCTCGCTGGACCCGCGGCGGCTGGCGTTCACCGAC
>JBNGDZ010000495.1:0-3883 GCA_049975765.1 Armatimonadota bacterium | reverse complement strand
GTGTACGAGCGCGCTGTCCATCTCGCCCTCCGTCCATGTTCGACCACGAAACCGTCGGCTCTCCGGCGAGAGCACCGCCAGCTTGATGAGCGCCCCCAGGAGCGCTCAGCTCAATCAGCGCGGCCTCCCCGCTCGTGCGAGCCCAGCCGGCGAAGCTCCAGGCCACCCCACGTCCCCAGCGCCCTCTCGCAGATGACCAGGACGTGCTGCACCTCCCGCTCTCTGGCCCACTGAACTGCCGCCTCAACGTCATCGGGCCCCCGGACACGGTTCGCGGTGGCGGTGGCGAGGGCGTCAGCGTCGGCGCCGCCCTCGGCGGCGATGACCACCGCGTCGGCTCGCCCCGCGCTGGCGGAGTGCCCCACCGTCCCCGAGGAGGTACACACCGCCCGCTCCCCCGGCGGCACCGCCAGCCCCAACCGGCCGCTCCACCGGGATCGCCCGGCATCTACCGCCACGACGCGCGCGCTGGCGGTGATCAGATACAGGTCGCCCCCGTTCTCCACGATGACCTCGCCACCGCCCTGCGCCAATGCCCGGGCGACATACTCGGCGATAGTTCCCGCCACGGCCGCCTTGGGACCGGTCCCGGCCCGGCGCGCCGCCTCGTACATGGCCGCCACCGGCTCCGGGACGTCTCTGGGAGGTGGCAGCGGCGTCCGGGCCCTCAGGAACTCGGGGCGCAGCACGCCGTGGCTCTCGATCAGGCGCCTCACCTCACGGGCGGCGGCACGTGCCTCGGCCCGCATCTCGCGCTCAGCGAGGACCAGCAGGTCGCTCTCTCCCACCGCCACCTCGAATGCCACCAGGCCCTCAGCCGCCACCGTACGCCTGTATCGTCTGGGCTCATGTCCTGTCATCATCAGCGGGCACCTTCCCGCCGCGGTGCCATCTTCCCTGCGTGGCGCGCTCTGGATGCGCCACCCGCCTGGCGCTGACGGCTTCGACACACGTGCTCTTCGCCTTGCTCGCCGCGGTACGGTATAATGCGCGGCGGCGTGGTAGCGGCTGTGACGAAGGACGGCCCTGGCTCCGCACGCCGCAGTTCGCGAGAGCGAGGGTCTCTGCGAGGCGCAGCGTCTCCCCGAGCTGCACGATCTCTACTCTCTCATTACCGTAGGGAGGACCTCTCATGGCGATCCTGCGCATTGAGGGCGCACAGACCATCACGATGGCCGAGGAGCCTCAGGCCCGCGAGGGCTGGACGCTGGAGGCCGTTGACGGCGAGATCACCTTCGTGGGACCGTCCCAGGAGCTGCAGCCGGCGGGCGAGCCCGATGAGCTGATCGACGGCGCGGGCTGCCTCCTGCTGCCCGGCCTTGTCAACGCTCACACCCACGCGGCCATGACCCTCTTCCGGGGCAGCGCCGACGACATGCCGCTGGAGCCCTGGCTGGAGGAAAAGATCTGGCCCATCGAGGCGAAGCTGACGGAGGATGACGTCTACTGGGGGACGACGCTCGGCGCCGCGGAGATGCTTTTGGCCGGCGTTACCTGCTTCAACGATATGTACCACCACCCACGTGCGGGGACGCGGGCCGCGATGGACGCGGGCATCCGCATGTGTCCCTCCGGCGTCCTGCTGGGCATCCTGCCCAACGCCGGGGAGCTGCTGGACGAGGCGATGGCGTTCACGGCCGAGTTCGCCGACCGCGACGACCTGTGCATCCATCCCATGATCGCCCCGCACGCCCCCTACACCTGCCCGCGGGAGATGCTGGAGCGGGTGGTGGAGGCTGCAGCCGACCTGGGCGTTCCCATACATATCCACCTGGCGGAGACCGAGGACAACGTCCAGACCTCGATGGAGAACTACGGCGCGCGGCCGGTGCAGGCCATGGATGAGGTGGGGCTGTTCGACGTGCCCGTCAGCGCGGCCCACTGCGTCCACGTGGACGAGACCGACATCGAGATCATCGCCGACCGTGGCGTGGGCGTGGCCCACTGCCCGGGCAGCAACCTGAAGCTGGCAAGCGGCATGGCGCCGGTGCAGGCGCTCGTGACCGCCGGCGCCCGCGTCGGACTCGGCACCGACGGCTGCGGCTCCAACAACAACCTGGACCTGCTGGAGGAGGCGCGGCTGGCGGCGCTCATCGCCAAGGTCCGCGAGGATGATCCCACGGCCGTCCCCGCCGAGAGTGCACTGCGGCTGGCTACCGTCGGTGGCGCGCAGGCCCTTTTCCTGGACGACCGCATCGGGACGCTGGAGCCCGGCAAACGCTGCGATTGCATCCTCGTGGACCTGGGCGCCCCGCACCTGTATCCCCGCCACAGTCTTGTCTCGCACGTGATCTACTCCGCGCATGCTGCTGATGTCCGGACGACGATCGTGGACGGGCGGGTGCTGGTCCGCGACGGGGAGCTAACCACCATCGACCTCGACGAGACGGTGGCGAGGGTGGCCGAAAGCGCTGAGCGGTTGTTTCGCTGACGTCGGCACAATCCGGGGTTGTGTGTGGGGCTGGCTGGTGCGCAGCTACCTGCGGCTGCTGAGGTGGCGTGCGGGCCTCCATGCCGCGTTGCCCGTGTAGCATCGCCTGGTGGGGACGGCACGCAGATTCGCGTGTCCAGTGCGGTCGCCGCCGACTGGAGTGTCGGAGGGCGGAGTTGGGACCGTGGAAAGAGCGTGCAGGCGTCCACGCGCGTCGCGCCCGCCCGCTCCACCGACATCTGGAGCCCGCAACCCGATGCTTTCAGCGCTTGCTTCCGCACCGCCAGGAGACGTATAATACCTCCCCGCCGCCGGCACTCGCGGACGAGGAGCAGCATGCGATGCAGCAACGCGCGGCACAACTCACGGCGGTTCCCCTTCTGCTTGCCCTGGCTTTACCGGCTCCGGCAGCGGCCGCACTTCAGGTGCACCTGCTGGGCGCGCCCGCCGAGCTCTCCCCGGCACCCCGCATCGATGAGGGCGTCGCGCTGGGCGCACCGGCCTCGATCGTGGGTAGGCTCGGCTGCCGGTTCGTGGCCGAGGACGCCCGCCTGACGATCATCACCCCCGCCGGACGCCGCGTCGTCGTGCAGGCGGACTCCGACGAACTGCTCGTGGACGGTGAGCACAGACGCCTGCCGCGGGAGGCCTTCGTTGCCGGTGAGCAGCTCATCTGCCCCCTCAGGCCGGTGCTGGAGGCGCTGGGCTGCGTGGTTAGTCTCAGCGACGATCGCTCCACGCTGGACGTCTCCGTCCCCGTCGAGAGCATCCAGGTCTTCGCCGACGAGGAGGGGACGCGAGTGGAGGTGCGCGCGCCGCTGCGCGTCGTCGGCAAGGTGGCGTATCTGGCGGACCCGGATCGCTGGTACGTGGATCTGGGGGGCGCCCGCGTGCACCTCGACCACTCGGCCACCTACGTGAACCTGGGCGAGGTGCTCCGCGTGCGCTGGGGGCAGTTCGACACCAGCCCCTCGGTGGCGCGGGTCGTGGCTGACCTGCGCGGGAGGGTTCGGGCGCGCTGGGCGCCGCACGAGAGCGGTCTGGGCGGGGAGCTGATCCTGGGCGAGGTCCAGGGCGATGAGCCGGGCATCGACCGCCACGTGCCGAAGGTCACGCGCCTGGCGACCACCACGCCCGGCGAGAACACCACTGTCGTCCGGGTGGAGCTGTCCGACCCTGTGCCGGTGAGCTACGACGTGCAGCGCAAGCCCCCTCGCGTCTACCTGGAGATGCCCGACGCGGCCCCGGAGATGCCCATCGCTCCCGTCTCAGCCGAAAGCCCCTTCGTGAAGACCGTGCGGCTCGACGGCCGCGCCGGCCGCCCAGGCGCCACGCTGGAGCTGTCGATGCACCAGCTCGTGCAGTTCGAGGTGCGCGAGACCGAGGACCCCCCGGCGGTGAACATCATCTTCCGGCGGGAGCGGCTGAAGGACCAGCGGATCGTCATCGACC
>JBNGDZ010000494.1:1407-3888 GCA_049975765.1 Armatimonadota bacterium | reverse complement strand
CGAGACGCCGCAGGCCGCTCGGTAGGCACACGGTCTGGGAGGCAACTCGGTAGCAGCTTCGGAGGGAGTTCTGCGAGCCGATCAGCGGCAGCTTCCCGCGGTGTTTCGAGGCGGGTGTGCGGCTGTTGGGGAGACTTGACAGGTCCGGTCCCGATGTAATAGAGTAACCCGAGGATCAGGCTGCCTCCGGCGGCTGGCGAACCGGGATTCTGAGCCGGTTTATGGCAGGAGGAGCGCCACATGGCTAAGGGCGCCACACACGTCCTGGGCCTAGATATTGGAACAGCATTCATCAAGGCAGCAGAGATCCAACTGCGAGGCGATGAGTATCACGTGGTCGGTCGTCCGGCAGTGATCCCTACGCCCGAGAACGCTGTGCGCGGGGGGGTCGTAGTGGATGCACCAGCGGTGGCCGAAGCGCTGGAGGAGGTCCGGGTACGGTACGGCGCCCGCGTGAAGAAGGCCGTCGCCTCCGTAGGTGGCGACTCCTCGGTGGTTGTGCGGATCACCGAGGTCCCCAAGATGTCTGATCGGGAGCTTGACGAGGCCATCCAGTGGGAGCTGGATGAACAGACTCCCTTCCCCGTTGACGAGGTCATCTACGATTACGCCCCGATTGAGCGTCCCGACGCCGATCCTGAAGCCACGGAGATGGAGGTCCTGATGGCCGTGGCCCAGGAGGACCTGGTCGATGCACACGTGGATGCCATGCAGGGGGCCGGGATGGTCCCGGTGGCGATAGACGTTGAGCCGCTGGCGATCGGGCGGGCACTGGTGGAGGCCCCGGGCGAGGAGTTCGCCGACCAGACCGTAGTCAACGTGCACATCGGAGCTACCACCACCCTCATTCTCGTATTCCGCCAGAAGCTCCTGAGCTTCGTCCGCGTGATCCCCTCCGCGGGCGAGAATCTCACACAGGCGCTGGCCCAGAATCTGATGGTTGATCAGGATCAGGCCGAGATGATCAAGCTGCAGCTCGGGCGCGTGTATGCGGGACGGTTCGTGCCCGAGGAGGAAGAGGACGAGTTCGCGGGCGCCGGAATGTTCGAGGAGGAAGAAGAGGAGTTGGAGTCGGATTCGGTCTTCGAGCTGTCCAGCACCGACGAGGGTTCGGCGACCATAGAGCCCGATGAGGGAGCGACGCGGCTGGACATCGAGGAGGACCTGGAGGGACTGGAGGGCCCGCCCGCCGAGGAACAGGCACCGGCACCGCCGGAGCCGCCGATGGAAGGCGAGGAGGACGCTGACCTGGCGGAGGCCCGCGAGATCGTGGCCGACGCGCTGACGGAACCGACGCTGGACATTGCTACGGAGGTGCGGAAGTCGCTGGACTTCTACCGGCGGCAGCACCGGAACGAGCCGGTTGACCGGATCCTGGTGACGGGGGGCAGCGCGAAGCTGCCGGGGCTGACCGACATGATCCGGGAGGAGACCGGTGTGGAGGCCACGGAGGTCGGCGACCCGTTTAGGTCAATGGTGATCGACGATCCCAGCATACCCGAGCAGTACCTGCGCGACATAGCCCCGTCAATGGTCATCGCAGTGGGCCTGGCCCTGCGGGAGATGGTCCCGGAGTGAGCGGCCGGTGGCGGCGGCACCGCAGCACGATCTGAGGGATCGCAGTTGCTGAGAATCGACCTTCTGCCAAGGCACTTCGCGATCGCGCGGACGAACAGGATTCTGATCGCGCTGTTCGTGGTGTTGCTGGTCATAGTCGGCGTTGCGGGTGTCGGCGCACGGCTGCTGATCGGACGGCAGATTGGCCAGACGCAGGCGAAGATTGATGACATCCAGCCGACGGCCGACAAGACGCAGAGCATCGAGGCGGAGACGCAGAGGCTGAAGTCGCAGTTGCAGCCCATCAAGGACCGGGTGGACTTCGTCGCGGAGGCCGACGAGTCCGGCGCGCAGTTCTGGGACCGCTTCCACGCCATCAACGAGTACATCTACGATAAGGCCCGCGTGACGCGATTCAGCATCACGATCCCGTCCAACTGCAACTTCGACGTCATCGTGGGTGACACCACTGAGGCGGCGCGCTTCCTGCTGAATCTCATCCGCTGTCCCCACCTGACCAACATCAGCATCTCCGGCCTTCCCGCGGGGATGTCGATCGAGGGAGCGGGCGGGGCTGGCGGCGGCTTCGCGCCCATGGGCGGAGGAGGCATACCCGGAGAGGGCATGATGGGCGAGCCGGGCATGGGTGCCGAGCCTGGGATGATGGAGGGGCCTGCCATGGGCGGTCCCGCCATGGGCGGCCCTCCGATGGGCGGCGGTGGTGGTGGAGGAAGGCTGACGGCCAGTGGCGAGATCGCCCTGAGCGTCTCCGCGCAGTTGACCATACCGGTAAGCGAGCCGACTCCCCCCAGCGGCGCCGCTGCTGCAGGCGGTGGAGGCGCCGGGATGGGCGCCGATATGGGCATGGGCATGGGGCCGGAGATGGGCATGGGCCCAGGCGGTCCGCCGGGAGCCGGCATGCCC
>JBNGDZ010000494.1:0-1307 GCA_049975765.1 Armatimonadota bacterium | reverse complement strand
CCGCCGGGAGCCGGCATGCCCGGTGATGTTGGCCCGGCAGGCGAGGCTGGACTGGAATAGCGGGCTCGACGAGCAGATCGTCCACAACGCGCACAGCATAGGATCGCAGGAGTGGAGCGATGGGTCGGATACCTCCCATTGCAGTTATCGCCATAGGGCTCGTGGTGGTCATCGGCGCAGGCGTGGCCATGTTCTTCTTCCTGCACAAGCCCGCCTATGCTGAGTTGGGTGAGCTCCAGGAGGAGTATGAGAGGACGAAGGGGATCGCGGACCGACTTGACGACGCCACAGCGGAGCGCGACCGAGTGGCAGCCCAGTGGGAGGAGTACAAGGCGGAGCTGGATGAGCTCCGTGCAGAGCGCAGCATTCCCATCTCCTTTGGTCATCCCGCCGGCGCCATGGTGACGCTGTGGTATGAGTATCGCGAGTATCTGCCCCCGCTGATCGAGGACTGGGTCGAGTCCACCGGATGCACAATTGAGAGCGGCGCGTCATTCCCCGCCCCCGCCATGACGCCGCCGTCGGTGCCGCCCAGCGGCTTCCTGCAGGTCCCCCCACAATCCATCACGCTCACCGTCAGCGGGAGCCTCAGCGATATCGAGCGCCTCTACCGGTCACTGGAGAGGTTCCCGCGGGTGGTGACGGTGAGCCAGCTCGTGCTGGAGGCGGCGGATGACACAGGGAACCTACTGCGCTCGCAGGTGCCCATGAAGTTCTATCTGCTGGTCGAGGCGCCCGAGAGCATGCTTGGAGGAGGCGGTGGTGGCGCCGCCGCCGGGGGCGGAGGCATGGGGATGGGGCCGGAGGGCATGGGTATGGGTCCCGGAGGCATGCCACCGGGCGAAATGGGGCCTGCTGACATGGGCGCTGGAGGCATGCCCGAAGGCCCGATGCCGCCAGGAGCGGGAGCGCCTGGAGAGGTCGGTGCCGGGGACGTGGGGCCGGAAGGGCCCTGACGGGAAAGCGGCCGCGCCCCTGTCCGCGCGCGCTGTATCTGGTATAATAGAACGCGAGAAAGAGCCACGGCCGGAAAAGGATCAACCGTGATCGGAGAGCAGAAGGCAAAGGTGCTTTTGGCGGGCGGCGTGACGCTATTCGTGACCGGGCTGGTTGTGCTCACGCTGGTGGTGATCCCGGCCGCACAGCGCACCCAGGTGGCGATGGCGCAGGAGCCACCGGGTGGGGAGGCGATGCCTCCAGGTGGTCCTGGCGGGATGGAGGGGATGCCCGGTGAGCCGGGGATGCCGCCGGGCGGCCCCGGAGGGATGGAGGGAATGCCCGGGGAAGGAATGGGCATGGGCATGGGG
>JBNGDZ010000493.1:0-3910 GCA_049975765.1 Armatimonadota bacterium | reverse complement strand
TGCATCCTGACAAGTTCTTCGGCTGCCTGGCCTACAGCGAGATCTTCGAGCCGCCGGACCGGGTGCAGGTGCATCCGCGGATCATCCCCTACATGACCTACGACCGGATGAAGTGGATTCATCCGGAGATCGAGGCGCAGGGCAAGGCCCTGACCGAGGCATGGGCAGAGGCGTCTCCGACACTCGGATGGTACGACTACATCTACGGCACCCCTTACTGCCTGCCGCGCTACTACCCGCACGAGATGAGTGAGTACCTCCGCTGGGGCTACGAGCACGGCGTGCGCGCCCTCTACGCCGAGGCCTACCCCAACTTCGGGGAGGGCCCCAAGCTCTATGCCTGGCTGGCGCTGGCCTGGGACCCCTACACCGACGTGGATGCGCTGCTGGATGAGTGGTTCGAGCGCTGCTGCGGACCGGACTCGGCCGACGCCCTGCGCAGCTATTTCGAGTTCTGGGAAGCCTTCTGGACCGAGCGCATCCTGGAGTCGGACTGGTTCAGCGAGGAGGGGCAGTACCTACGCTTCTCGGACCCGAGCTATCTGGTGGAGGTGGCGCCCGGCGAGATCGCGCAGTGCCGGACCTGGCTGGAGCAGGCCGTGGCGAACGCCCACACGGGGAAGCAGCGGGCGCGCGGCGAGCTGCTGCTGCGGGCCTTCGAGTACTACGAGGCCTCGGCGCTGGCCTACCCGCGGGCCGATGCCGCCGAGGAGGCGCCGCAAAGCGAGGAGGAGGCGCTCGCGAGGCTTGAGGGCGGCTTCGAGCCCGTCGTCTACGCTCAGAAGCGTCTGGAGCTGGCGCGGCAGTTCGAGGATCATCCGGTGCTGGTGCACCCCCTGCCCCCGACCCGCTACTCGAACACCACCGGCTCGAGCTGGGGAACCAATCGCATGTGGCAGCTCTACGAGTGGGTCAGGACCAGCGACGCGGTGCGCGCGAGAGTGGCTGAGCTGGCGGAGACCTCTGCATATGACATGGTGCGCCGGAATGCGTCACTGCTGCTGAAGGTGGCCGGAGGCGAGGCGGAGGCGCTGAACGCGAACCCGTCCTTCGAGGATGGCGACGTCTGGGCTGACGAATGGAGCAAGTGGGTCAAGTTCGGGGTGGGCAGCAACTACCGCACGACGGAGATGGCGCACACCGGTGAGGCGTCGCTGTGCTTCGAGGGGATGAGGCGCGGCGGGCCGCACCAGACGCTGCACCTCGAGCCGGGCGAGTACGCGATCACGGCCTTCGTCTACGTCCCCGAGGGGCAGGAGCCTGCAGGGACGGTGGCGGTCCAGGCCACACCGCGCGACGCGGAGGGCAACAACCTGCCCGGCGGGATCAGCACCCAGATCGTGCCGGTGCAGGGCCGGTGGCAGCCCATTGCCGCCGCGGGCACCATCCCCGCCGAGATCGGCGGCACTCAGGTCGCAAGCGTCCTCGTCCTGCCCATCGTGGACGGCTGGGACCCCGACGGGAAGCTCTACATCGACGACGTGTCGGTCGTGCAGGTGGACTGAGCCGCGGTCCCGCCCGGATGCCGGGCTGCAGGGGGATTGCGTCAGGCAGCGAAGTGGGGGAAGCGAGAGTCCACATTGAGGCGCCCGCATCGCGGGCGGGAGTGAGGGGTGGCAGCATGGACCTGAACCTTCGCATTGCCGGTGAGGCCGGCCAGGGCCTCAAGACCACGGGACACCTGCTGGTGGATGCCTTCGCCTCCATGGGCCTGTGGGTCTTCTCGACCCAGAGCTACATGTCCAGGATCCGCGGCGGGCTCAACTGGCAGGACGTGCGCATCGCCGATAGACGGATCACCTCCAGTCGCAGCGACGCCGACCTGCTGGTGGCGCTGACGGACGACGCGCTTGAGACGCTCGCCCCCGAGGTCGCCCCCGGCGGCATGGTCCTCTTCGACGGCGACGAGGCGGCGGACGCGGTGGCGATCCCCTTTACCGACATCGCCAGGAACGAGGGCGGCTCGGCGGTGATGGCCAACTCCGTGGCCGGCGGCGCTGTCTTCGCCGTGCTGGGATACGACACCGGCGTGCTGGAGGACTACCTCGGCCACGTCTTCAAGGCCAAGGGCGAGCAGGTCGTCTCCGCCAACGTGAAGCTGGTCCGCCGCGGCGCTGAGCTGGCCGCCCAGCACGCCGGGGCGCTCCACGCGCCCCAGCCGGCGGGAGCGCCCCGAGAGGTCTACGACGGCACTGAGGCCACGGCCCTCTCCGCCGCGGTGTCGGGGGTGAAGTTCGCCGCGGCCTATCCCATGACGCCGTCCACGGGCGTATTCACCTGGCTGGCGCAGCATATGGATGAGTACGGCATCGTGGTGGAGCAGGCGGAGGACGAGATCGCGGCCATCAACATGGTGTGCGGCGCCACCTACGCCGGCGTTCCGGCGCTGACGACCACCTCCGGCGGCGGGCTTGCACTGATGAGCGAGGGCCTCTCCCTGGCGGGGATGCTGGAGCTGCCGGTTGTCATCATGCTGGCCCAGCGCCCCGGGCCAGCCACCGGCCTGCCGACGCGAACCGCTCAGGCCGACCTGCTGTTCGCGCTGCGCACAGGGCACGGGGAGTTCCCCAGGGCGATCTTCGCGCCGGGCGGCCCGGAGGAGGCGTACGCGCTGATGCGGCGGTCGCTGGAGACCGCCCACCGCTTCCAGACACCGGTCATCTTCATGATGGACCAGTACCTGGCGGACCTGCGCCTGAACCTGGAGCCGCTGGACGAGGCCTATGACCCCATCGACCGCGCGATCGCGCAGGATGTGGGTGAGGACTACAGGCGCTACGAGATCACCGAGGGCGGCGTATCGCCGCGCGCGATACCCGGGGGCGACGCCCTCGTGGTGTGCGACTCCGACGAGCATGACCCGCAGGGGCACATCACTGAGAACCTTGAGATAGCTCAGGCCATGATGGACAAGCGCATGCGCAAGATCGACGGGATGATCGCCGAGGCGCTGGCGCCGGCGATCTATCCGGGCGATGCCGGCGCTGACACGCTCCTGATCTGCTGGGGCTCGACCTACCTGCCCTGCCGCGAGGCCGTGGACGTGCTGCGCGAGCGGGCCCACTCGGTGGGCATGATGCACTTCGCGCAACTCTGGCCGTTGGACCGCGAGGAGGTCATCGCGCGGCTGGGGCGGCGGGAGCGCGTGATCTGCGTGGAGGGCAACGCCTGGGGGCAGCTCGCGAGCGTGCTGCGCGAGCAGCAGATCATCGGCGACGTGGAGCTGTTGACGCGCTACGACGGCCTGCCGCTGACGGCCGAACAGATCGCCGCACGGGTGGAGGGGTAGATGATGCGAAGGCTCAATCCGGACAGCCCGGCATGGTGCCCTGGATGCGGGAACTACTCGATCCTGCCGACCCTGAACGACGCCATCGACGAGGTGGGCCTGGACCGGCGCAGGCTCGTGCTGGTATCCGGGATCGGCCAGGCCGCCAAGCTGCCACACTACACCGAGGCGAATGTGTTCAACGGCCTGCACGGCCGCGCGCTGCCGCCGGCGACCGCCATCAAGCTCGCCAACCACGAGCTGGAGGTGATCATCACCAGCGGTGACGGCGACATGTACGGAGAGGGCGGCAATCATCTTGTGCACGCCATCCGCCGCAACATCGGCGTCAAGGCATTCGTGCACAACAACCAGGTCTACGGGCTGACCAAGGGCCAGGCCTCTCCCACCTCCGATCCGGGGATGGAGACCTCGGTCCAGACGCACGGGGTGATCCTCAAGCCGCTCAACCCCCTGGCGCTGGCGATCGTCGAGGACGCCTCCTTCGTGGCCCGCTCCTGCGCGGTGACGCGCGACCACCTGAAGGAGATGATGGTCGCGGCGCTGCAACATGATGGCGGCTTCACGCTGCTGGACATCCTGCAGCCCTGCCCGAGCTTCAATAAGCGGAACACCGCGAAG
>JBNGDZ010000492.1:0-3924 GCA_049975765.1 Armatimonadota bacterium | reverse complement strand
CCAGGGCGTAGATCGAGAACCGCAGCACGCTCCCGTAGAGCTGCATGTTCCCCCTCTCCCAGGGCTGATCGGCGATCATCAGCGGGTTGTCGGGATGCTTCTCGGGGCGCTGCAGCCGCCGCGTGAAGCCTTCGACGACCTCCAGCTCCCAGTTGTCGAAGAACAGGAACTTGACCACGCGGCATCCCTCCGCGGCTACTCGATGACCAGCTCCAGGTGGCCCACAGCGCGCCGGCCCAGCTCCACGGTGACCCCGCCCGCTCGCGACTGCCAGCGGGGCCGGGGGCCGCCCGCTGCCGGGGCAATCGGCTCGCCGTCGAGGACCACGCTCGTGACATCCTGCAGTCCGTGCGCCACCACAGCCAGCTCCCGGCGCTCGACCGCCCCTTCGAAGTCGCCCTCAGGCGGGTCGAGGTGCACGCCCAGGCCGTCGCCGACCGGCTCGTGGCAGATGCGCTGCGTGCGGTACTCGCCCTCCTCGAAGGCGAAGGTCTCGCCGTCGTCCTCGTAGAGCGTGATCTCGCCGGCCGTGCCGGCGAAGACGTGCACCGTCAGCTCATCGTCCGGCCGCTGGCCGACGTAGTCCATCTCCGGCCCCATCAGCAGAAGCCCACCGGCAGGCACGAGCAGCGGCCCGCCACGGCCCTCGGGCACTTTGGGGCTCAGCCAGCCGCCCCCATCGAGGCGCTCGCCGGTCCAGAAGTTGTACCATTCGCCCTCGGGCACCCAGACCTCATCGGTGAAGCAGCCGGCCAGCAGCGAGGGGCCCAGGTAGAACTGGCGCAGGCACTGGTCCGCGTCCGGCTCCTCAGGGTGCACCAGCGGCATGGCGCGCATCATGGGCAGGCCGGTGCGGTGAGCATGCCAGGCGCACGAGTACAGGTAGGGCAGCAGCCGGTAGCGCAGGCGGGCGTAGTCGGTGAAGATGGCCTGCAGGCGCTCCCCTTGCAGCCACGGGTGGCGCCAGTAGTTCCAGGAGTTGAGCTGCGCCCAGGGCAGCAGGAAGCCGAAGTGGATGCCCTCGGGAGTGGTGGGCTCCATGTCCACGGTGCTCAGACCGTGACCGGAGAGGCTGAGGTTGAGGCAGGCGCCCAGTGGGCCCTCCTCCCCGCCGGTGTCGCCGGTCCAAGTGCCGGTCCACCGCTGCAGGCCCGCCCAGCCGGCGGGCGTGAAGGGGAAGGTCCGCCGCCCGGTGTGCTCCCGGTAGCCCAGATACATCTGCTTGGAGTAGATGAGCGGGTAGAGGTTGTGCATCTGCTCGTCGGTCATCCCGTTGCCCCACAGGCGGTCGGGGTGGTCGAGGACCTGGTAGGCGCCATCCTGCTTGAACCACCGGGCGCCCTCGTCCACGAAGCGCTGCAGGTGCTCGAACCACGGCTCCTGCGGGCGGGTGAGGCAGTCGAGGCGGCGCTGGCCCGCCAGGTGCTCGTCCACCTCGTGACCTCCGGCGAAGGCCCCATGCTCGGCCTGCTGCTGGCGCTCCGCCTCCTTCAGCTCGGGATCGACGCGGCGCTCCTCCTCATACGAGAGATCGTAGTCATTGCACAGCCAAAGGCCGGGCTTGAAGCCCATGCGGCGGGCGGCGGCGAAGAAGGTGTGGCGGAAGCGGCTGTAGCTGGGGACGCGAAAGCGCTCGTCGCTCCAGGTCTTCTCCACCGAGGCGTCGTAGTTCGTCTCCATCCAGCCCGGCTCCAGGCCGATGCAGTCGCAGGGGATGCCCTCGCGGCGGAAGTTGCGGCAGTCGTCGGTGAACTCCTTCGCATCCGCCTGGGTGCGGCAGATGAACCACAGGCCCAGCCCCCACCGCGGCGGCAGCATCGGCCGCCCCGTGATGCGGGTGTAGCGCTCGATGACCTGCAGCGGCTCCGGCCCGTAGATGACGTAGAGGTCGAGGTGCTGCCCCTCCGCCTCAAAGCCGAACCAGTCCTCGGAGGTCGCGCCCAGATCATAGAACACCCGGCGCGTGGTCTGCACCAGCAGCCCTACCCCGCGCGTGGAGATCACGAAGGGGATAGGGATGTACTCCTCGACGTTGCGCACCCACAGGTCGCCCTTCGTACCGCGGTGCTGGAGACGCTCTCGGGTTTGATCGCCCAGGCCGTAGAAGCGGTCGGCCCGTTCCAGCGCGAAGCGTGCGCGGAAGCCCGGCTGCGGACCGAGCATGGGCGGCTGGAAGGTCGCCAGCAGCTCCGCGCCGCCGGCATCCATCACGCGGAGTGAGCCGGGGGCCCGCATCTCGACGGTAAGTGCGTCGCTGGCCGCGACGGCCACATTGTCCTCCACCCGGGTCTCGACCCTCACCTCGGGCCAGTTGCGGCGCCACAGATCGTAGCGAAGCAGGGGGGACATTGGCGGCTCCTCTCCCCGCCAGCCACGGATGCGCAGAACCCCCGGTGTGCAGAACTCTGCCAGCAACGTCCCGTGATGGCGCAGTGAAATGCCGCGCCCGCTCGCCGTGAAGTCGGCCATCCATCTCACCTCTGGAGTTACATCAGGGGCGTGGCCGGCGGCTGAACACCTCGGCCTGCCGCCGCGGGACCCACGCCCCACCGCCGAAGTACTCCTGCGCGTCGAAGTCGAAGCCGTCATCCTCAAGCCGCGGGTCGCCCGTGGCCGCCAGGTAGCTCTCAAGCTCGCCCCACAGCCGGCGCCGGACCTCGTCATACTCGGGGAGGTCCGCGACGTTGACCATCTGTGCGGGGTCGCGGCGCAGGTCGTACAGCTCCTCCGCGGGGCGCCTGCCGAAGGCCAGCTCGAACAGCGGGGCTACCTCGGGCAGATCGCGGTTGTGGAGCATGTAGCGCTTGGTGATGCCCGGGTCCACGTCGGCGTAAAGCGGTGCCTCGCCCGCCGGCCAGCGGTCGGGGGCGAAGTTGCGGACGTAGAGGTAGCCGTCGGTGCGGATCGAGCGCATGGGGTAGCCGACGCCTCCGGCGCGGAAGATCGCGTGGCGCTCTCGGCCGCAGTGCACCCGGTCGCGCCGGGGATCGACCCGGCCGGATCGACCGCCGGTGAGCACGTCCAGGAAGCTGCGGCCCGACGCGTCCGGCAGCGGCTCGAGGCCTGCGGCCTCCAGGAATGTGGGCGCGAAGTCGGCGAAGCTGACGAAGTCGTCCACGACGCGCCCGCCCTCGATGACCCCGGGCCAGGCCACCGCCAGCGGCATGCGGGTGCCGAAGTCGTAGAGGTTGGCCTTGCAGCGGGGAAAGGGCATGCCGTTGTCGCTGGTCACCGCGATGAGCGTGTTCTCAAGGCGGCCCGCCCTGTCCACCGCCGCGAGGATCTCGCCGATCTGCGCGTCGTACATCTGGCACTGCAGGTAGTAGTCGGCGATGTCGGCGCGCACCGGCTCGGCGTCGGGGAAGAACAGCGGCACCGGCACGTCATCGAGTCTGATGCCGGCCTGCACGCCCGAGCCCTCCACGTAGGGCCGGTGCGGATGGTGGCTGCCGAACCAGTAGCAGAACGGCCGCCCATCGGAGTCGGCGGCCAGGAACTCGTGGACATCCCGGTAGCGGCGGCCGGCCGGGTTGCTCTCGTGCATATCCTCCCGGCGGCCGGGCGCCCACCCCTTGGCGGAGTAGCCGACGTGATAGCCGGCGTCAGCGAGTCGCTGTGTGTAGGTCTCCCAGCCGGGCCAGAGGCTCCAGAGGTTGCCCGTCTCGCGCAGCTCCCAGTGGTTCCGGCCGGTCAGCACCGATGCCCGCGAGGGGGTGCACGAGGGCGACGAGACGTAGGCGTTGGTGAAGATGACGCCCCGCTGGGCCACGCGGTCGAAGTTCGGTGTATGCACAACCGGATCGCCGGCGTAGCTGACGTGCGGGAACGACTGGTCGTCGGAGATGATGAAGAGGATGTTGGGGCGATCGTCGGTAGGCATCGTGGGACCTCCGGTGAGCCTGATGGTCCGCGGTCGGTGTCTTC
>JBNGDZ010000491.1:0-3924 GCA_049975765.1 Armatimonadota bacterium | reverse complement strand
GCGACGAGGAGCGCCGCAGGAGCATGGCGGACGCCGCGCTGGCTCAGGCGAGGCCCGGCGCCGCGGCGGAGGTCGCCGAGGTCGTGCTCCAGGTGGCGGGAGGTGCGGGCTGAGATCTCCACCTGCGGGCGGGGGCGCCCGCAGGCCAGTCAAGCGCTCGAGGTGGCTGCCGCAGCCCCCGAATGAGCACTGGGGCGCGGGCGCCCTCGCCCGCGCGTCCCGCCCAGAGTACGAGTTCGCTCGCGGCGGCGCTTGCCGACTCGCCGTCGAGGTCGTAGAATGAGATAGGCCGCCGCTGACGTGATGACATTCGCCGTGCGAGGTTGCTGATGGTCGCGACCAACCGAATCCAGCTCCGGGCCGGTCAGAGAATCCACCTCATCGGGGTGGGCGGGGTGGGGATGAGCGCTCTCGCCGCCATCCTCGCCCACCGCGGCTTCAGCGTGTCCGGCTCGGACCGCAGCGAGGGCCCCCACCTGGAGCGCCTCCGAGAGCTGGGTGTCCACGTCTCCGTGCCGCAGACCGTCGGCGGGGCGGGCGATGCGGACGTCGTGGTGAGATCCACTGCCATTCCCGACGACAACCCTGAGCTGGCGGATGCCCGCGACCGCGGGTTGCCCGTCTACCACCGCTCCGAGCTGCTGGCGGCCATCGTCCGGGGCATGACCCGCGTCGCCGTCTCCGGGACGCATGGGAAGACCACCACCACCGCCATGCTCGCGACCATCATGGTCGAGGCCGGTCGCGATCCCCTCGCTATCATTGGCGGTGACGCCGCCAACATCGGCGAGAACTACCACCTCGGGTCCGAGCCGCTGGCCATCTTCGAGGCCTGCGAGAGCGACGCCAGCTTCCTCCGGTACGGGCCGTGCTCGGAGATCATCACCAACGTCGAGCCCGACCACCTCGACCAGCATGGGACCTTCGATGAGGTCCGCCGCGTCTTCGGGGAGTTCGTGGAGCTCGTGCCGGCGGACGGCTTCCTGGCATGGAGCGCCGAGGACGCTCACCTGCGCGACATGGCCCGCCGCTGCCGGGGCGAGAGCATCCCCTGCGGCCTTCGCGCCGAGGCGGCTTTCAGCGCCGACGGGATCGAGCTGAGACCCTTCGGCGCCGGCTTCCGGCTGCTGGCTGAGGGCCGCGCCGTCGGCCGCGTGGAGCTGCAGGTCCCCGGCGAGCACAACGTGCGCAACGCGCTGCTGGCTGTGGCCGCGGCCACGCGCCTGGGGCTCTCCGCCGAGGAGGCGGCCGCGGGGCTGGCGCACTTCCGGGGCGTGGGACGGCGCTTCGAGCTGCTGGGGGAGCTGGACGGCGCGCTTGTGATCGATGACTACGCGCACCATCCCACGGAGGTCTCGGCCACGCTTGCCGCCGCCCGGCGCGGGTGGCCCAACCGGCGCATCATCGCCATCTTCCAGCCGCATCTCTACTCCCGAACCCGGGACTTCGGGGACGATTTCGCTGAGGCGCTCGCCGCCGCGGACGTGGTCATCGTGGCTGACATTTACGGCGCCCGCGAGCAGCCGATCGATGGTGTGTGTGCCGAGGATCTGGCCGAGCGCGTCGCCAGGAGGGCTCCCGGCAGGCAGGTCCGGTTCCTGCCCGACAACGGCCAGATCCTGGAGGCCGTGCGCGCGCTGGCGAAGCCCGGCGATCTCATCATGACGCTGGGCGCCGGCGACATCCGCCAGGTGGGGGAGGCGCTCGTATGCGGGTAGCCCGCGGTGCCGAGGGGGCCCACTCCGCCGCCGGACCGCGATCGAAGGCTGTCCAGCGTGACGGCCTCCGGCAGCGAGCGGCGACTGCCGGCTGGCTGGTCGCGGTCTCGGTGGTCATCGGCCTTGCGCTTGGGGTCTCAGGCTCCGAGCTCTTCCTGGTCAGGAATGTCTGGATCACCTCGGACAACCGGAGCCTGCAGGCCGAGGCCGCCGACCGAGCTCGACAGCTTGCGTTCAGCACAGTCTGGCTCCCACCGACCGGTGACATCGAGCGACACATCGCCGGCCTTCCGCGGGCCCGCTCTGTGCAGATCTCCAGGGAGCTGCCGGACACGCTCATCATCTCCGTCGAGGCCCGCACCGCGACCGCCGTGGTGCATGAGGATGACCGGTATATGGCCATCGACGCGGACGGCGTCTGCCTCAACTGGACCGGCTTTCCACCGCAGGGGTTGCCCGTGGTGCATATCGAGAATCCGGAGCTGCTGGAGGTCGGCCGCGTCCTCCCCGACCGGGACGTGGGCTGGATCCGCGACGTGACGCAGGGCCTCGAGGAGACCGGTCTGATCGAGGGCGCGACCATCGACCTCAGCCGCCCTGTCCACATGACGGTCCTCACAGCCGACGGGGTGCTCGGCAAGCTGGGCAACGAGCGGCTTCTCCACGAGAAGACGCTGCTCTTCGGCGAGCTGCTGAGCAGGCTGAAAGCTCGGGGCGAGACGCCCGCGTATATCGACCTGCGCGTCCTCTCCCGGCCCACCTACAAGCCTCTGAGGTAGCCGCGCCGTGGATGGTGGGGGAGGAGGAGCAGGGGAGGGCGGCGAACCACGCACGGCGGCGGCGCTACGAGCGCCAGCGGTCCCAGCTCGTCACCCGGAGGCCCTGAGCGGTGCCACAGTTTCGGCCGGTAGCCGGCATAGACGTCGGCACAACCAAGGTCTGCACGGTTATCGGCCGCCCCCGCTCTGACGGGCGCCTGGAGGTCCTCGGCGTCGGCCTCAACCCCTCCGCCGGCCTCAAGCGTGGTGTGATCGTGGACCGCGAGGACGCCATCGCCTCCATCCGCGAGTCGGTGGTCATGGCCCAGGACCACGCCGAGGTGGAGCTGGCCAGCGCCTACGTCGGCGTCACCGGCGCGCACATCTCCTCGGTCAACGTGACCGGCCGCACCAACGTGGCCCCCGGACCGGCCGTCTCGCAGGAGGACGTCCAGCGGGCGGTGCAGAGCGCCCGCGACGCCGTCCCGCTTCCCCAGGACCGAGAGATCGTGCATGAGGTGGTTCGCGGCTTCAGCGTTGATGGCGAGACGGGCGTCTCCCGGCCTGTGGGTATGTCCGGCCGGCGCCTGGACGTGGAGCTGCACGCCGTCACCGGCACCGCCAGCATCGTTGACAATGTGGAGCGATGCGTGGAAGATGCCGGCGTGGCCGTGGCCCGCCGGGTGCTGGAGCCGATCGCCACCGGACTGGCCGTCATCACCGACGCCGAGCGCGACCTGGGCGTGATCCTCATCGACATCGGCGGAGGCACCAGCGACATCGCGGTCTTCCTCAATGGCGCCATCGCGCACACCTCGGCCATCCCCGTGGGCGGCAACCACGTCACGCGCGATATCGCCCGCCTGCTGCGCATCTCCTTCGAGGAGGCCGAGAAGGTCAAGTGCCGGTACGCCCGCGCCATGCCCCAGAACGTGCCGGCCGACGAGAGCGTGCAGGTCATGCTCGCCGACGGGACCGAGACCGAGGACGTCCCCCTGCACCTGGTGGCGGAGATCATCGAGCCGCGGCTCGAGGAGATCTTCACGCTGGTGCGCAGCAACATCCTGCGCTCCGGCTGCTACGAGCAGGCCAGCGCCGGGGTCGTCCTCTCCGGCGGCGGCTCCCAACTGCCCGACACCCCCGCCCTGGCCTCCGGCGTCCTCGATGATCTGCCCGTCCGCGTCGGGAGTCCGCGCGATGTCGCCGGCCGCATCGACGCGGTCGCCAACCCCGTCTACGCCACCGGCTTCGGCCTGGCGCTGCTGGCCGCTCGTGAGGGCCACTGCGCCGTGGCAGGCGCCGAGGCCCGCCCCGGCCTGCTGGAACGCATCCGCCGGTGGTGGGACCACATCCTCCCCCGTGCCTAGTCCGCGACCGAAACCTTTGCCCTCCCACCGTGTCTATACTCGTGCGGGGCACACTCGCAGACCACACCGCAGCCGATTCCC
>JBNGDZ010000490.1:0-3926 GCA_049975765.1 Armatimonadota bacterium | reverse complement strand
CGTCCGAGCGGTCATCTGGGTGGTGCCCTCCCAGTGGCTGCGGGAGGTCGCCCGGAAGCTGTCGCCGCACGTGGACCGTGATGTCCTGCACCTCTGTGCCACCAAGGGCCTCGAGCGCGGCACCGGGATGCGGATGAGCGAGCTGCTCGCCGAGGAGCTGGGCGGCGACAGGCCTCAGGAGCTGGCGAGAAAGCTCGTGGCCCTGTCCGGTCCGAACCTGTCGCGGGAGATCAACCAGGGGATGCCGGCGCTGTCGGTGGCGGCGTCCTGCAGTGACCAGCGCGCCCGCCAGGCGCAGGAGTTGCTCACCTCGCCGCTGTTCCGCGTATACCGCAATCCGGACATCGTGGGCGTGGAGCTATGCGGGGCACTCAAGAACGTCATAGCCATCGCCTCCGGGATGAGCGACGGTCTGGGGTTTGGAGCCAACGCCCGAGCCGCGCTGATCACCCGGGGTCTGGCGGAGATGCGCAGGTTGGGGGAGAAGCTGGGAGCGCACCCGCGGACCTTCGCGGGCGTGGCCGGGATGGGTGACCTCGTCACCACCTGCACCAGCACCCTCAGCCGCAACTACTCCACCGGCCAGCGACTGGCCCGGGGCGAGAGCCGAGAGGAGATCCAGCGCTCCATGAGGGCCGTGGCCGAGGGGATCTGGACCACACAGGCAGAGGTGGAGCTGGCCCGCCGGGCGGAGGTTGAGGTGCCGATCGCGGAGGCGGTGTACGGGGTGCTGTTCGAGGGTCTTGACCCTCGGGAGGCCGCCGAGGGGCTGATGACGCGCGCGCTGCGGGCGGAGTTCTGACCGGCGGGGGTGGTGGCTGGTGTGGCAGTGCGCTCTACCCGGAGGCCGGACCGGCGGCTGAAGGGATTCCGGCCGGCATATCGAAGGGCCCCTGTGCTGACAGCCGTCGCTACCCCTGGGGAGGTGCTGTGATGGCGGACATGACGAAGACGGATCTGGTGGAGGCCATTGCGGAGCGCGCGGAGCTCACCAAGGCGGATGCCGATAGGGCGCTGGAGGCCTTCCTTGAGACCATCTCGAAGGCCCTCAGCCGCGGCTGGAGCGTGCAGATCACGGGATTCGGGACCTTTGAGCGTCGCACGCGCAAGGCCCGGAAGGCCCGGAATCTGCAGACGGGCGAGGAGATCGAGGTCCCCGAGACCAAAGTCCCCGCGTTCAGGGCTGGCAAGACCCTGAAGGATATGGTAAAATGAAAGTCCCGTGATCGGCGTCCAGGTCGATCCGGGAGAAACGGTCGGGGCGTGGCGCAGCTTGGTTAGCGCGTTTGACTGGGGGTCAAAAGGTCGCCGGTTCAAATCCGGCCGCCCCGACCAGCCGTTCCTTGTGTCCTGGCCCGCGGCCCCAGTCCGCGGCGGCCGGGGCGCAGTGTCATTGCATATCCGCACGGTACGCGCCGCTCTCTCGCCACCTGTGCAGGAGCGGCCGTTTTCGTATGCACTGATGGGAGGGCCACGGTGAGCGACGAGCCCGATGTCGTGAAGACCACCTTCGAGCGATACGAGCAGTACCTCAACCCCGGCATGGCGCAACTGGTGAAGTTCATGGGCTTCGAGAGCGTGGAGGCCAGCTCCGAGGGCTGCTACGTCATCACCTCCGACGGCCGGAAGTATCTGGACTGCCTCGGCGGCCCGGGCGTCTTCAGCTTCGGGCATAGCCCTGAACCGATCCTGGCGCGCGTGCGGGAGCAGCTTGACACCATGCCCATGTCCAGCCACCTGCTGCTCAATCCCGTCACCGCCGAGCTGGCCGAGCGCATGGCCGAGGTGACGCCCGGCGAGCTGCGGTACAGCTTCTTCTGCAACTCCGGAGCGGAGGCAGTGGAGGGAGCGCTCAAGGCCGCCAGAGCGCATACCGGCAGGCAGGGCTTCGTCTCCACCGTGGGGGGCTTCCACGGCAAGACCTTCGGGGCGCTGTCGGCCTCCGGCCGTGATGTCTACCGCCAGCCCTTCGAGCCCCTGCTGCCAGGCTTTACGCACGTACCCTACGGCGATGCCGATGCACTGGCCGAGGCCGTCGGCTCCGACACCGCCGCAGTCATCATCGAGCCCATCCAGGGCGAGGCCGGCATCATCATCCCGCCGGACGGCTACCTCGTCCGGGCCCGCGAGATCTGCGACGGCGCCGGCGCTCTTCTGATCCTGGACGAGATCCAGAGCGGCCTTGCGCGCACGGGGAGGATGTGGGCCTGCGAGTGGGAGGGGGTGGTCCCGGACATCATGACCACCGGCAAGGCCCTCGGTGGGGGCGTCATGCCACTGGCCGCGTTCACGGCGATCCCGGAGGTCTGGGACATCTTCGATGAGAATCCCTACGTGCACACCTCCACCTTCGGCGGGAATCCCCTCGCCTGTGCGGCCGGCCTTGCCGCCCTCGACGCCATCGAGGAGCAGGATCTGTGCGCCGCGGCCGCCGAGCGGGGCCGGCAGCTCCTGGAGGGGCTGCAGGACGCCACCCTCGGACACGAAAGGATGATCGCCGAGGTACGGGGTCGCGGACTGCTCATTGGCGTGGATTTCGTTGACCCGGACCTCGCGGGCCTGGTGATCGCCGGCCTGTCGCACCACAACATCCTGGCCGCCTACGGACTGAACAACCCCGCGACCCTGCGCTTCGAGCCGCCGCTGATCATCACCGAGAGTCAGGTGAACCAGGTGGTGGAGGCATTCGCGGAGGTCGTCGCGAGCACCGAGGCCGTGCTCGAGCAGTGAACCTGGAGGCACGTGGATGACGCCAAGGACCCGCACCGTGGCATTGCTCGCAGCCGTTGCCCTGGCGGGCTGCCTCACAGGGTGCCCCCGCCGGCCTGACACCCAGGGCGGTCCGCCGGAGGAGCCGGTGCCCTCCGCCGCCCAGGACCAGGACGAGCCGGTGAGCCGGCGCTCCGTGCTCGTGCTGTGCTACCACGACATGGCGCCCGGCGCGGAGGGGACCTTCAGCATTCCTACAGAGGACTTCGCCGCGCAGCTTGAGCTGATCCACGAGGGCGGCTTCGAGAGCGTTCTGCCCTCACAGATAGCCGACTACCTCCAGGGCCGCGCCGATCTGCCGGGGAAGGCGGTCTGCCTGACCTTCGACGATGGCCCCGAGAGCATCCTCACCGAGAGCAAGCCGCTAATGGACGAGTACGGATACACCGGGGCGGCGTTCCTGATCACGGATCAAGTCGGTGGCGCCGGCAAGCTTTCATGGGAGCAGGTGCGAGAGCTGGAGGCGGCCGGCTGGGAGATCGGCTCTCACACAGCCTCCCACGCCAAGCCCACGAAGATCGACCCCGGCCGATGGGCGGAGGAGCTGGAGAGTTCGAGGGCCGCCATCGACGCGGAGACCGAGGGGGAGTGCACCGCGCTGGCCTACCCCTACGGCCTCTACGACGAGCAGGTCATCGAGGCGGCCCGCGAGGCGGGCTTCCGCATCGCCCTCACCATCGACCGGGGGCCGGCCGACTGGACCACGGACGCCATGGTGGTGCCCCGCCAGATGGTGGTCAACGGCAACTCCCTGGACACGTTCTCGCGATGGCTCGAGCAGGGGAAGCTGCACCTGACGGATATCGCCCCGCCCATCGGCCGGCGGGTGACAACGACCACTCCCACGATCACCGCCACCCTTGCGGACGAGGACGTGCCCGTCGATGGGCTCGAGATCAGCCGCGACGGGAACCCGGTCTCCTACGACAGCGATGCCGATGCGCGCACCATCACGCTCACCCCGGAGCTGCTGGAGGGGGCCAACAACCTCCGCATCACCTACTACGGCAGCCCCCGCCGCGAGGTCTCCTGGGTGATCGTCAGCGAGCCGAGCTGAGGACATGCGACAGCGCCCCGAGCTGCCCCCGACCATCGCGTCCCAGCGGATGCGTATCAGCAGCGTCTCACCCGCGGGCGAGCGGCGGCGTGCCCAGTCC
>JBNGDZ010000489.1:3145-3932 GCA_049975765.1 Armatimonadota bacterium | reverse complement strand
CCTCCCGAGGGCGCCGACTTCATGGTGGTCATGCTCACCGGCCAGGATCAGGCTTCGGAGGACGCGTGCTGGTTCGACGACGTGACCGTCGCCCGCATGACCGGCGAGGACCTCTACGTCGGCCCGGTGACCTCCTGGATCCACCCCATGCTCGAGCCGGTGGAGCAGCAGGTGCAGACGCCGCACGTAGCGTGGGCGAACCCGCGCGCCGGCGGGCCGCTGTCGGTGCTGTTTCTGCTGGGGAACGACCACAACATCCGCGAGGCCGTGGAGGTGGCGCAGCGGCTTGAAATGGACTACGACGTGGCCTTCGGCCACGGCTTCAGCGGGCTGCTCTACGCCCTCAACGACCGTGAGGTGCGCCGCAAGTTCCGGGATGGGCAGTACGACGTGGTGGTCGTCGCCACGGGGGTCGGCGAGAACCTCGCCCAGTCGCTGCAGGGGCACATCCGACGCGGCGGCGGGGTGGTGCTGGTGGGCTGGCCGGGCATGGAGCCGGCCCTGCCGGGCTCAGAGCTGTCCGATGCTCCGGAGGACCACTACGTGGCCGAGGCGCTGGATGCATTCCCCGAGCCGCCCGAGAACCTGGAGACCGCGCTGCTGAGGTCGCTGCAGGTCGCGGAGACCGCCGAGGGCGGGCGCGTGACGAGCATCCAGTGGGGCACCCGCTGCCGCTGCCTGACCCCGCAGGTCTCCTACGCCCAGCACATTCGGATGCCGCACAACTACTGGGAGGCCTTCCTGGCCACCATCGCGCGCAGCGTGATCTGGACGGCCGGCCAGAAGC
>JBNGDZ010000489.1:0-3135 GCA_049975765.1 Armatimonadota bacterium | reverse complement strand
CGACCATGACGGTCTCGGCTGATGGCGACGTCGCGACGGTCGCGGTCACCGCCGGCGCCGACCCCTTCGAAGGCGGCGTCCGGTGGATGATGTGGACCGACAGTGGCGCCGGGCCCATCGAGATCGCCGACGGGGCCCCGTACTTCGACCTCCCGGCTCGTGAGCGGCGCGAGGTCGGGATCGGCATCAACCCGTTCGAGGCAGGACCGGTCTTCTGCGCCGCGATACTGAGCGACGCCGACGGGAAGGTCGTGGACTTCGGCTGCACGCTGGCGCAGTCGCCGACAACAGAGCGCATCACTTCGGTCTCGCTCGACCGAGAGTGGTACGCGCCGGGCGAGCAGGCGCTGGCGACGGTCGTTCTCGACGCGGCGGGAGCCGAGGGGCTGAGCGCGCACGCGATGCTGATGGACGCCTTCGGACGGGAGGTCTGGCGCACGGAGGTCCCGGTCGAGGGCGATGAGGTCGAGCTGTCTGTCCCCATCGGCGAGCCGCTCACCACCTGCCACTGGCTCGTCGCGGAGCTGCGAGACGACGAGCGCGTCTGCGATGTCGCTCGCGAGCCGCTGCTCGTGCCCATGATGCCCTCGGACTACTTCGCCGAGTGGCGCATGAGCACGTGGGGCAGCGGCAACGCCATGCCGCCCTACCTGGACATGACCTTCTCCCGGCAGCTTCGCGCCACCGGCATCGACTCGCAGCTTGTGGGCACCGGCGCGATGCTCGCCAGCGTCGCGGGGCGGGTGCGGCCGGTGGGTTACGGCTATCCGCTGCCGGGCACCGGGCCGTTCTCGGGCGAGGGCACCGTGCGCGAGCCCTGCTTCTCCGACCCCGACGTCCGCGCACAGATCATTCAGGGCGGCGGCGAGGTGGCGACCGAGCAGCGCGGCTACGGGCCCATCTGCGCCTACCTGCGCGACGAGACCTCGCTGGTGAAGGCTGACCAGGAGGTCTGCTCCGGCCCGTTCTGCGCCGAGCGCTACACCGAGTGGCTGCGCGAACGCTACGACAGCATTGCGGCGCTGAACGAGGCCTGGGGCACCGACTACGCCGGCTTCGAGGAGCCCGGCTTCGTGCAGTACCGCGACGCGCGGCGGCACGACACCTGGGCGCCGTGGGTGCAGTTCCGGCGCTTCATGGACTGGTACTGGACGGAGTCGGTGGAGCTGATCCGCTCGGGCATCCGCCGGGGCGACCCCAACATCCCCGTGGCCTACCCCAATACCTTCGGCGCGAACCCGTTCGCGGGGCGCGACTACTGGATGCTGGCGCAGGTGAGTGAGTACTCCTTCGAGTACATGAACGAGGTGCGCGGGGACGTGGACGCATCGGGGCACCGCTACCACTACGATCCCTTCCGGTTCTGGGCGAGCGACGTCCCGCACCTGCCCTGGATCGGCTACGTCTTCGACCCCGAGGACATCGAGTTCATCCCCTGGTGGGCGAGCCTGCACGGCTCCTCGGGAGTCACCATCTACGGCTCCATGTCCACCTTCGCGGGCAACAACTCCTGGGCGGTGCTCTATCCCGACCTGCGGCACACGAAGCGCGGGGCGATGTATGCGGAGGTCACGCGGGAGCTGCGAGAGGGCGTCGGGAGGCTGATCATATCCGCCGAGCCGCCCCAGTCCCGGATCGCCCTGCTGTGGTCGCAGCCGAGCATGTAAGTGGGCTGGATGCTCTCGGACGCCGAGGGCAGTCCCGGGGGCGCGGGAGGCAGGCGCACGGACCCGTATGGCGCGCACGGCTTCTCGCGCGCCGCGTGGATGCGCCTGGTCACCGGATCGGGGCGCCAGTACGAGTGGCTCAGCGCCGAGCAGTTGCCCGACGCCATCGAGGGCTTCGAGTGCCTGGTGCTGCCCGCGACCTACGCGCTGGACGAGCGAACCGTCGAGGCGGCGCGGGAGCTGCTGGCGCGCGGCGGGACGGTCATCGCGGACATGGGCGTCGGACTCACGAACGAGTTCGGCCGGCCCGGGGCGCGAGCCCGCGCGCTGGAGGAGCTCTTCGGCGTCAGCTACGCCGAGCGCCCGGCGTGGGAGGAGCGCGAGATCACGCTGCCGGGTGGCGGGCCGATGCAGGTGGTCGGCGCCGCCGGGATCGAGGTGCGGGGGGCTGAGGTGATTGCCGCGGCGGACGGCGAGCCGCTGATCATGCGCAAAGACCACCAGGGTGGCGGGCGCGCCTACTACCTCAACTTCGTGGCCCCGCGCACCAGTGAGATGCTGGCGTGGCTGGAGGAGAGCGTCTTCGCCGATCTGCCGAGGATCGCCCGGTTCGGCCACCTGCCCGGCGAGCCGGGGGAGTACGAGGTGGTGGCGCTGGAGCGCGGGCCGGTGACGCTGCTGGGCGTGCTCCGCGAGCGGCGCTTCCAGCTCAGCGACGGGCCGATGACGCTGACGCTGCCGGACGCGCAGCAGATCTACGACGTGCGCGCCGGCAGCTATCTCGGCCGGACAGATACCGTCACCGCCGACCTGAGGCCGGGTGAGACCGCGCTCTACGCTGCCCTGCCCTACCGGGTGCAGGGCGTGGCCATCGAGACGGCGGACGCCACCGCGGGTGAGGCCTGCACCGTCACCGCGAGGATAGAGGCCACCGCCCCGACGCCGGGGGATCACGTGTTGCGCGTGGAGGTGCGCGAGCCGGGGGGCGCGCTGAGTGAGGCTTACGGCCGGAACGTGCTCGCGGAGCGCGGCCGGGCGCAGGTCACCATCCCCTTCGCGCTCAACGACACGCCCGGCGAGTGGGCGGTTGCGGTCCGGGACGTCGCGACCGGGCAGGCAGCGACGGCGGCGATCACTCTCGCGCCCCCGCAGTAGCCTCGCGGGCCAGGCGCCGCGCCTCGCGGATCGGCTCCGGCCAGCGATAGCGCGGGGCACAGTGCAGCACGAGATCCACCGCCTCCTCAAGCGTGATGAGGTGGCCGACGGAGACGATCAGCGGGCGCACGCCGTCCTGCGTGCGCAGCGCGGCGCCGATAGTGTCTCCCTGATCCTCCAGGGGACTCCATGACCCCCGCGCTGCGTCGGGCTCCCCGCAATCGCCCACCAGCGGGCGATCCGCGCAGCCCACAGTCGGGAGGGCGGTGCGCAGCCCCACCTCTGAGGCCAGTCCACAGCGGCGGGGATGGGC
>JBNGDZ010000488.1:0-3941 GCA_049975765.1 Armatimonadota bacterium | reverse complement strand
ATCCCCCCTCCCGCAGGAGGTGTCGTGTGCCTCCCAGGGAGGGGGTGCCGACGCGTCGTGGGCGTCGGCGGGGGAGGTCAAGATCAGCGAAGCTACCGGAGGATACACTCATGTTCATCGACATTCACTGTCACGCCTACCGCATTCCACCGCCGTTTGTGTGCAACTTCTGCACCGCCGAGCAGGTCATCGAGCGCTACGACAGGGAGGGCATCGAGCGCGGGTGCATCCTGCCGATCGTCAGCCCGGAGATCTACCTCCCTCAGGCCAATGAGGACATCCTGGAGATGGCGCAGCAGTACCCCGACCGGCTGATCCCGTGGTGCAACATCGACCCGCGAGTGCTGACGAACTCCCCCGACGCGCCGCTGGGCGACGTGCTGCGCTACTACAGGGACCAGGGCTGCAAGGGCCTCGGCGAGGTCATGCTGAACGTGCCGATGATGGACCCGCTGGTACAGAATCTGTTCAAGCACGCCGAGCAGGTCGGCCTGCCGGTGACCTTCGACGGCTCCGATCAGGTCGGCGGCGACTTCGGCCTCTACGATGACCCCGGCCTGCCGCAGCTTGAACACACACTGCAGCGCTTCCCGGACCTGATCATCCTCGGCCACGGCCCGACCTTCTGGGCGGAGATAGGGCGGCTGGAGACGCCCGGCGAGCGGGCGATCATCTTCGGCCCCCACGGCGGCCAGGTGGGCCGGATGCCCGACGGGCCGATCCGCGAGGAGGGCGTAGTGCCGAAGCTGATGCGCCGCTACCCGAACCTTCACGGCGACCTGTCGGACGCCTCCCCGCACAACGCACTGGCGAGGGACCCGGACTACGGTCCGGAGTTCGTCACCGAGTTCCAGGACCGCCTGCTGTATGGCAGTGACCTGTGCAGCCCGGACATGCCGCTGCCAATGATCGACCTGCTGACCGACTGGCGCGATTCAGGCACAATCAGCGAGAGTGTCTTCAAGAAGGTCGCGCGCGAGAACGCCATCAGGCTGCTCGACCTGGAGTAGTGGTCCCCTGGCCTAGATCCCCGCCCGCGCGAGGCCAGGTGTGCAGCGATCCTCGCTACCTGGTATAGTGTCGTCGCCTGACATCACTGCCACATCCAGAGGCATCACTCATGCCCGCGAGAAGAACCGTGCTGGTCACCGGCGCATCGATGGGCCTGGGCCGCGCCACCGCCGATCTGCTGGCGCAGCGCGGCTGGCACGTCTTCGGCACCAGCCGCCACCCCGGAACACTACCACGCGGAGCAGTTCGCGATGCTGCCCCTGGATGTCACCGACGAGGACTCCGTGGAGGAGTGCATCGGGGAGATCATGCACCGAGTGGGGCGCCTCGACGGCCTGGTCAACAACGCCGGCTACGGCCTGCTCGGCATGGTGGAGGAGCCGACAGTCGAGGAGGCCCGGCGGCAGTTGGAGGTCAACTACTTCGGCGGCCATCGCATGTGCCGGGCCGTGCTCCCGATCATGCGGGAGCAGGGCGCGGGCCACATCGTCAACGTCTCGTCGCTCTCGGGCATCATCGGCACCCCGCCCAGCGGCCACTACGTCGCCAGCAAGCACGCGCTCGAGGGCTACACCGACGTGCTCAAGTACGAGGTGGAGCAGTTCGGCATCAGGGTGGCGCTGGTCGAGCCGGGCTACACGCGCAGCAGGTTCCGCGAGAACGTGGCGCGCCCGGCGGAGCCGATTGCGGCCTACGATGAGCTGCGCGAGCGGCTCAACGCCAGGCGCGAGATGACCGAGGGCCGCGCGGCGCCGTCGAGGGCCGTGGCGCGCACCATCGCGCGCGTGCTGAACGCCCGCCGCCCGCGCCTGCGCTACACCTGCACGCGCGGCGATTGGATGATCGCGCACCTGCGCTGCTGGCTGCCCGAGGCGACCATCCGCTGGCTCGTGCGCAGGGTCTTCGGAGTGTAGAGAACGCTGACCATCGGAGGTATCGACCATGCCGCTGCGCTGCGCCGTCGCCGGGCTCAACCGGGGGGCGCGCTTTGTGCAGCTCCTGCGCGCGAATGACGAGTGCGAGGTCGTCGCAATCTGCGACACCCGGCCGGAGAAGCTCGCCGAGCACCCGGACGCCGAGGGCTTCCAGGACTTCGAGCGTATGCTGGAGGAGGCGGCGCCGGACCTGGTCGCGATCATCACCCCGGGGCCGCTGCACGCGCCGCAGTCGCTGGCCGCCCTGCAGGCGGGTGCCCACGTGCTGGTGGAGACCCCCAACGTCTACTCCGCCGAGCAGGCGCGCGCCGTCGTCGAGGCCGCCCGCGAGCGTGATCTGAGGTACATGCTGGCGGAGGACTACATCTACATGGGCTGGTGCCAGCGGCTGAAGACGGCCGTGGCGGAGGGGATGTTCGGTGAGATCATCGGGGGGATGGCGGAATATACGCACGACTGCCGCCCCGTGCGCCCGCTCTCGGCGGCCGATGAGCGGCACGCGCAGTCCTGGCGCTTCACCGACCTGCCCCCGCTCGGCTACTCCTCGCACACGCTCGGGCCGCTGCTGTACCTCACCGACGACCGCTGCATCAGCGTCATCGGGGTCGTCGGCGGACGCCAGGAGATCGCGGGCGTGGAGGTCTTCCCGCTGGAGACCGCGGTGCTGCAGACCGAGAGCGGGCGCACCATCAGCCTCACCAACGGCTTCATGCTCAGCCACCCGTTCATCTGGCTCGCGGCGCTGTATGGCACCGAGGGCTCGGTGCGGGTCATCAACACCGACTACGGCGATCCGGAGGCGCTGCGGGTGCTGATCTCCACCGACGACGATCCGGGCTGGCGCGACTGGCCGATGCCGTGGCATGAGCGCGAGGACGGCCGCGACCACCTGCAGGTGATGGTGGATGACTTCGTGGCGAGCGTCCTGAGCGACACCCCGCCGCCCTTCGACGAGGCGCGCTCGATGGACTTCTGCCTGCCGGGCGTGCTGGCGCACGAGTCCGCGAAGCAGGGCGGTGTGCCGCTGGAGGTGCCGCTGCTGTGACCGCCCGGAAGCAGGAAGCGGGAACCGGCGATCGGGCACGGCCGTTCGCCCGGTCGTCTAAAGGGGCGCGGCTACGTTCCCGCCCGATCACTTGCGCAGTTTCTGGTCGGAACGCGCGTGCCACGGAACGGCGGCGCACGAAGACGTTCAGCCCGTCACAGAGGAGATGCTAGCGCATGACCCGCATCGCCCTTGCAGGCTTCTCGCATGAGACCAACACCTTCGCCGAGGGCCTGACCACCTTCGACGATTTCATTCGCGGCCGCGGCTTCCCCGGCCTGATGACCGGAGAGGACCTGGTGCAGCATCTGCGGGGCACCGCCACGTGCACCGGGGCGTTCCTCGATGCCGCCGAGGAGGTGGGCTTCGAGGCGCTCCCGCTGGTGTGGACCTTCCCCCAGCCTTCGGGCCTCATCGAACAGGAGGCCTACGACCGGGTGCTGGCGATCCTGCTGGAGGAGTTGGAGGCGGCCCTGCCGGCTGATGGCGTGCTGCTGGCGTTGCACGGGGCCATGGTCACGGAGCAGCTTGAGGATGCCGAGGGCGACATCCTCTCCCGCGTGCGCGAGATGGTCGGCCCTGAGGTCCCGGTGGTCGCCACCCTGGATCTGCACGCCAACATCAGCCTGCTGATGGTGCAGCAGGCCGATGCGCTGGTCGGCTATGACACCTACCCGCATGTGGACGCCTACGAGCGGGGGCGGGACGCGGTGCGCCTGCTGATGGGAGCGATCGAGGGGCGCCTACGGCCGGTCTCCGCGCTGGCGCAGGTGCCGATGCTGATCGGCCCGCCCCGCCAGTGCACTCTGACGCCGCCGATGAGCGACATCATCGACCTGGCCCACGAGGTGGAGGGCCGTCCGGGCATACTCAACGTCACCGTCGCCGGCGGCTTCCCCTTCGCGGACATAACCGACTGCGGCGCGGCCGTGGTCGTCACCGCCGACGCC
>JBNGDZ010000487.1:0-3944 GCA_049975765.1 Armatimonadota bacterium | reverse complement strand
CTCCCGTCGAGTGGCCGTCGCCACCGCACTTCTCGACGCCGGGGCGGATGTCAACGCTCGTGATCAGGACGGGGCGACACCGCTGGCCCTAGCGCTGCAAAGCGATTACCCCGACCTGGCCGACCTGCTGCGCGAGCGTGGAGGAGAGGGGTAGTCCGACGACGCGCCATCATCGCTCCAGAGTGAGCCTCCGCCACCTTCATACGCTGCCGGCTGGCCCGACTATGCTCACCGCCAGCGCAGCCCCGTCCCGGAACCTGCGCGGGGCCGCAAACGCGAGGCACCGCGACGCGCCGGAGGAGGAGAGCGCGTCCCTGCGAGGAAGGCGCACGGTGCGCATGGGCTGACAGCGTCGCTTCGGAGCCTTGATGAGCGCAACCACGCGCGTTGACTTCCACTGCCATACGAGTTTCAGCGACGGCTCGCTTACCCCGAGGGAGCTGGCCGAGCGTCTTGCCGCGGACGACGTGGACTTCGCCGCGCTCACCGACCACGATACCGTCAGCGGCCTGCAGGCATTCCACCGCGCCGCCGCTCGGCGGGGCATCGGCTACGTCACCGGCGTTGAGATCACCACGCAGTATCAGGGCCGCGAGGCACACCTGCTTGCCTACGGCTTCGATGCGGAACATGCTGGGCTGCGCCGGGCGCTGCGCGCTATCCGGAGGGGCAAGCCGCCATCCGCCATCAACGTCACCGGGGCGATCCGCGGGCGGGCTGACAGCGGCAGCAACGACGCCCGCCGGATCCGGGGCCGGAAGCTGGCGGTGGCTGAGGCGATTGAGCTGGTGCACGAGGCCGGTGGCAAGGTCTTTCTGGCTCACCCACTGAGCCTGGAGCCCGATCCGACGAAGCTGCCCGAGATGCTCGGCGATCTGCAGCAGATGGGCCTGGACGGCGTCGAGGCCATCTACGGACCTTACACGAGGGTCCAGCACGAGCGGCTATGCGAGCAGGCGGACGAGCTGGGCCTGCTGGTGAGTGCGGGCGCGGACGTCCATCGGCGCCCACGGCCGGGCCACCTGCGCTTCGGGGTGGAGATTCCCGTCGATCGCTGGAAGCGGTTCCGAGATGCGGTCTGCTGCGGGCCTGACTCCAGCGGGATGCTGGGGCCTCTGGATCATGATCAACCCCGCCTGCGCATGAAACGCCGGCATTTCCTCCTCCACGTGGTGCTGCCGACGGTCCTGGCGATCATCCTGTTTGTCGGCGCGATCTTCGGCCTGCTGCTTCCCGCATCCGAGCGGTCGCTGCTTGACCGCAAGAGGGAGATGATCCGGGAGCTGACTCAGTCGGCGTGGAGCATCCTCGCCGGCTACCACCGGGACGTGCAGGCGGGGGAGTTGACACTAAAGGAGGCACAGGAGCGCGCCGCGGAGCGGGTAGGGCAGTTGCGCTACGGCCCTGAGGGCAAGGATTACTTCTGGCTTCAGGATATGCATCCACGTATCATCATGCACCCGTGGCGACCTGACCTGGTCGGCGCCGACGTCTCGGACTTTGCTGATCCGCGCGGGGTGCGCATATTCGTTGAGTTCGCCGATGTTGTGCGCGATCAGGGAGGGGGCTACGTGGACTACGTCTGGCAGTGGAAGGACGATCCCCAGCGCCTCGCCCCGAAGGAGTCATACGTGAAGGGCTTCGAGCCATGGGGGTGGGTCATCGGTACCGGTCTCTACACCGAGGACGTTCAGGCGGAGATCGAGCGGCTGCAGCGAAGGCTGGCGCGGATCTCGCTGGCGATTGCGGCCTTTGTGGTGGTGCTGCTGCTCTACGTGCTGCGACAGAGCCTGAGGCTGGAGCGGTCGCGCACAGAGGCGGAGGAAGGCCTGCGGCAGTCCACGGCGCGCTATCGGTCACTGGTGGAGGCGCACACAGAGGGCACGCTGCTGGTGCAGGCGGGACGGCTGAGCTATGCCAACCCGATGATGCTGCAGATAGCCGGCTGCGGGCAGGAGGAGTTGCGCCTGCTGCTTCTCGACGACCTGCTGCCTCGGTCGCCTGAGAACCAGGAGGCCTGGACGGAGATCGAGCAGGTACGCAGCGGCGAGGCGAGCTCGCGCGGCTTCGAGGGCGTGATGCAGCGGCGCGACGGGACTGAGATCGAGTGCGTCTTCGCGGCCAGCCGCATGGCCCTGGGCGGCACGGAGGGACTGATCCTGCTGGTCACGCCGGTCGGCGAGGCCGCACGTGACGCGGGGGATCGCGGTGGCGTCGGAGAGATGGGCGAGGCGGCTCCGGTGGGCCTGCTGCGCGCCCGGGCGACGCCTCAGGGCACGGTGATCCGGCACAATCAGGCAGCCGCGCCGGTACTGCAGATGGTCAGAGACGCCGTCCCGGATCGGCCGCTGGCGCTGCCTGATCTTTTCCCCGACGCCGAGGCATGGGATGACCTGCTGGAGGAGGCGCGGTCTGAGGGCCGAGCCGTGCGGCTGTTGCATCTGTCGACCACCGAGCCCCGCCCTGTCACCGTCGAGCTTCGTGCAGTCGTGGTCCGCGATGACACCGGCAAGGTGCGCTATCTCGACTGCGTCCTTGAGGACGTCACCGCGCGCGAACAGCATAATGCACTACGCGAGGCGCTGATCGATCGCCTTCAGTCCTCAGTGTTGTTCCTTCACGAGCCCGTGAGCCACGTCCGCTCGAGGCCGGTGTTCGCGGACATTGATGACACGGTCGCCGAAGCGGCGCGCCTTATGACGCGGGCGGGAACTGCTGCGGTGCTCGTGCAGTCGGACGCGGGCGAGGTGGTGGGCATAGTCACCGACAGGGACATCCGCGCGCGGGTTGTCGCTCCTGGACTGAGGCCGGAGACGACCGTCGGGCGGGTGATGACGGCGCCGGTAACGCGGGTCCCCGAGCCCGCGCAGATCTTTGAGGCGCTGATCGCGATGGAGCACGAGGGGACTGAGCATCTTGCGCTGGAGGACACGTCGGGGACGATCACGGGACTGGTGCACCATCGTGACCTGCTGCAGTTTCCGAGCTACGGGCCGATGGTGCTGGCGCGCGAGATCGAGCGAGCAGGCACCGCCGAGCAGGTCATTGGGGCCGCGCTGAGAGCGCCCGCACTCGCTGAAGCGCTCATCGACACCGGTGCTCCCCCGGACCGCACAACCCGACTTCTCACGTCCGTGTGTGACGCGGCGACGCGCCGCTTCATTGCGTTGGCGCAGGAGGAGCTGGGGCCGGCTCCGGCGCCCTTCTGCTTCCTGGGCCTGGGCAGCCACGGACGGGAGGAGCTCACTCCGACCAGCGACCAGGACAACGCGCTGATCTATGCCGACTCGGCCCCGCACGACGAGAGCGTGGCGGAGTACTTCCTGGCGCTGGGCCGGCGGGTGTGCGACTGGCTGGATGAGGCGGGCTTCGCCTCCTGCCGCGGCGAGATCATGGCACGGAACCCTCGCTGGAACCAGCCTCTGTCAACGTGGCGCCGGTACTTCAGCGAGTGCATCCGCTCGCCTGAACCCATGGAGGTGCTGGAGTTCGTCGCGTTCTTCGACTTCCGGCCCGTCCACGGTGAACGCGACCTCGCTGATGGTCTGCGCGCCCACGTCTTCGCGTAGGCGAGCGCGAACCAGGCGTTTTTCGTCCAGCTCGCCCGGCACATCCAGCGCTTCAGGCCGCCGATCCGTCTCTTCGGGCGCATTATCGCCGGCGGTGCCGGCGGCCAGGAGGCGCAGATGCTCAACCTGAAGGATGCGGCGGCGCCGCTCATCGGCTTCGCACGTATCTACGCCCTGCGCGAGCGCATTGAGGCAACGAACACGGTTGAGCGGCTGGAGGCACTGACGGAGGCGGGAGAGCTGGCGGACGCCAGCCGCGACGAGACTGTTGCGGCTCTGACTAACCTCCTGCGCCTGCGGCTGCAGCATCAGGCGGAGGCGCTGGAGGCCGCCGGGCAGCCCAGTAACCTTGTCGCCTACCGCGACCTCACACAC
>JBNGDZ010000486.1:0-3950 GCA_049975765.1 Armatimonadota bacterium | reverse complement strand
CTCCGCTCGCCACATCACCTTGGCGTCGTGCACCACTGTGGCCTGCATGGCCATGCAGCTCGGCCGGTCGCAGTTGCACACCCCACCGATGAACGGCGTCATGAAGGTCCAGACGCTGTGGCAGAGCCCCTCCTCCTCGTGCCGCTCGAAGGCCGCCAGTGCCTCCTCCGCGGTCAACTCGTCGACCTCCGAGGTGTCGGGCCCGTGCAGGAAGCTGGGGTCCACCTCATTGACAAGCTCGACCATCGTCCCGCCTCCCGGCCCCATGGAGATCCCGTAGCAGTAGCCGACATCCTCTCCGAGCGCCTCCCGCCGACAGATGCAGGCGACGCGTACGATGGAGTTCACAAAGCCGAAGATCTCCCGAACGTCCTCCAGCGGCACTACCTGGCCGAAGTGCTGCCCCTTCATGCGCCGGGTGATCACGCCCTTGATGGCGCGCTGGACGAAAGCCGGCGCGCGACTGAGGCTCTCCAGCTTTCGCAGGCCATCTCCCAGGGCTTCCGGATGGCCGAAGAAGTCGGTGATGAACTCTCGTCGGCGCAGATCACTGAGCAGGTCCTCCGCGTAGTTCTGCGCCTGGAGGTACCACTTGCGGCCGTCCCCGTGCTCCACACAGAACTGGCACATCGCAGCCGACCGCCTTCGTGCGATCTGTCTGGTTCGCGCTCGCCCGACGAACTCAGTGTGTCGCCCGCCCGATCACCTCCGGGACCTGTGCACTGTTGCTCAGCCGAGATACTCACGCCTCCACAGCCGGACGCGCGGTCGCCTCACCCCCGGGTCGCCACCACGGACTGTCAGGCACCGTCGACCGGGCTACTCGCTCAGGAACATCTCCACCACCGGGATCTGCACCGGCGGCTTCACGATGGGCATCTGCAGCAGCACGTCGCCATCCTGCTCGGTGAACTGCACCTCGGAGGCGTCGTGCAGAAGCTGCGCGTACTCCACCTTCCCCGCCATGCCCGGCAGCCGCAGCGCCTTCATCGGCCAGGCGAAGATGTGGCAGTAGAGCCGGCCGGTGTCGAAGTTCTGCGTGTAGCGGCAGTCCCGCGGCGCATCATAGTCCGACATCGTGCATCCGTAAACCGAGCGGCTATTGAGCGCCATCCACTCGCCCATCCCGCGCAGCCGCGCCTGAGCGCGATCATCGAAGGTCCCCCGCGCGGTGGGGCCGACGTTGAGCAGCAGGTTGCCGCCCTTCGAGACGCCGTCGATGAGCATGCGCAGGAGCATGGGCACGGACTTCCAGGTGTGCTCGTCGCGGTAGTAGCCCCAGGAGCCCGAGAATGTCTGGCAGGCCTCCCACAGCACCGGCTTGCCGTCCACCTCGTACCAGCCCTCCGGCTGCACCTGCTCGGGGGTCCAATAGTCCTGCGCGGTGTCGGTGCGGTTGTTGATCAGGATCCCCGGCTGCAGCTCGCGCACCATGGCCACAAGCTCCTCGGACTGCCAGTCATCCCTGCCCTTGCCGGGCGCCAGCAGGTCAGTGCCCTCGCGCTGAGGGTAGGAGAAGTCGAAGAAGATCAGGTCGATCTTCCCGAAGCGCGTCATCAGCTCGCGGGTCTGCGCGTGCAGGTACTCGGCGTACTTGGTGATGTCCCGGTCCTGGTTGGCCCGCAGGAACTCCTCATCGTTTGACTGCGGATGGACCGCGTCCACGGGGAACTCGGGGTGGTGCCAGTCGATGAGCGAGTGGTAGAAGCCCACGCGCAGCCCCTCGTTCCGGAAGGCCTCCACCATCGGCGCGATAAGGTCCTTGCCCCACGGCGTGTTGGTGACCTTGTAGTCGGTCTGGTCGGTGTCCCACAGGCAGAAGCCGTCGTGGTGCTTGGTGGTGATGACGAAGTAGCGCATCCCGGCATCCTTGGCCATCTTCGCCCACTGCGCGGGGTCGTAGAGGTCGGGGTAGAAGTGGTCGAAGTACTTCTGGTACTGCTCGTCGGTCATCTGCTCGTACTTCTTCACCCACTCGTGGCGGCCGGCGCAGGCATAGATGCCCCAGTGGATGAACATCCCGAAGCGGGCCTCGACGAACCAGTCAGTGTCGCCGGGGGTCGGCTCGATCTCGACAGGCATGGCTGTTCCTCCCTGAGAACGCTCGCGCCAGGGGCGGGTGGCGTCCTCCGGCTGATGGTCGCTGCGACGCCTTTCCCCATCCGGGGCGGGGGACCTTCGTCGCCCGCGCCTAGCTCGCCGCTGAGAGTCTGGTGCTGGGCCGTTCACCGCCACCGCTCTTTACAGCCGAGTGAGCCGGGATACCCCGGCAGGCCGAAGCCACCACTCGGCATACCTGTCCAGCGCTGGGCGCTAAACAGATACCGGACCACTGTCCGGGCCGCCCGTTAGGGCCGTTCGTCGTTCCTCCTGAAGGGAGGGCCTTCGTTCCCGCCCGGTCGTTTGCCGGTCTGGAAGCCCGACCTACGCGGCAGGCGCAGGTGTGCGGTTGGCCGTCTCTGCAGCTGTCTGATGTTGTCTGCCCTCATCGGCCGTCCTCTGTCGTGATCGATGCGGCGGCCGTGTGCGGCTGATAGCTGACTGACAGATCGCGAAGGCGGACGGTGCGGTCGGGCACCTCGACGGGCTCGGTCAGATGCACCACCCGATCTCGCATCTCCACAACGAGCCTGGTGAAGCGGATCGGGTAATCAACCGTTCCATCGCCCCCGGTGTGCGTCCAGTTACAGGCCGGCGGGCCGTAGAAGCCGCTGGCATACTCGAAGGGCAACTCCACGGACAGGTAGTTCCACCCATCGAAATTGATGAAGGTCCTGCACCGCCAGTCCCCGACGCTCCAGCCCCCGGAGGGGGCGCCGATGCTGTAGAAGCTCTCGCCCTCTGCATCCTGCAGCTCCCAGAAGATGCGGCCCCAGCAGGAGTTACCCCGCACCCACACTCCAACGGACGTGGGCTCGCCGGGAGCCGGCATGTCCGCGCCCGCCTCCAGGACCACATAGCGCGAGACGGCCCACGGCACCTCCGGCTGGGGCTGCAGCCTCAGCTCCAGGGCCTCTCCCATCCGCTCGTCAGGCACCACCTGCAGATCGATGTCGCCAAGGTGCCGCGGGAACGCGAAGTGGACGGTCTCGAGCTGCTCGTCGGGGGTTTGAACAACGTCCCAGCGGTCGAGGTCGGTCAGGGTGTCAAGCACGCTCCTGTGCGTGGGCGGGGGGGCGCACTCGGTCGGGCCGCCGCGCAGGCCCTCGATCTCGACATCAGTACGCAGATAAGAGGGAGAGGCGGACACGGGGATCTGAGCGCGCGTGTCATCCGTCTGGATGTCACGGGCATTGCCATTGATGTCGGTGAGGGTGAAGCTGGTGTCGGATGCGAAGGTCACCTCTACATTACGCTGCCCCCGCGGCAGCCACAGGGCGTAGACGAGGCCGGCGTCGCGGGTGAACTCCATGGCGTAGAGGCTCGGCGAGCCGGTGTCGAGGAAGCGCGTGTAGCGCGCGCCGTCGAGCTCGCGCGTGAGTGTCGCCATGGCGACGTAGCTGATCTTGGGGGTGAGCAGGGGGTAGCGGTGGCAGAAGCCGGAGGCGCCGTAGCGGCTGTAGTAGTAGGAGTCGCCCACATCGTGGATGAGACCGGGGTTGATGTGCGGCGCCCCGAAGGCCAGAGCCTGCAGGGCGTCGCGCGTGTAGAGCTGGGCCTGTTCCAGCTCGGTCAGGTTGCCCGGCTGGGTGCCGCGGCCGCGCCACTCGTAGCACGCGGTCACCGGCACGTCGTAGTCGTAGAGGTCCGCGTACTCCCGCAGCCAGTAGATCGACTTGAAGGCCGCCGGCGGGGCCTCGGGTGGGATGGCCTGGCCCAGGTCCTCGTCCCCGAAGGCATCCACATGCTCCCTGGGGTAGCCCTCCCGCATAAGCTGCGCGGCGAAGTCCAGGCTGCTGTTGCCGACGATCAGCTTCAGGTGCGGGTGCCTCTCGCGGCAGTACTCGCTG
>JBNGDZ010000485.1:0-3954 GCA_049975765.1 Armatimonadota bacterium | reverse complement strand
GGGCCATCCAGTTCGGCTTCACGCAGCCGGGGGAGGAGTGACTTGCCAACGGCGTGCGAAGAGGGGCCTGCGCGGGACGGAGGCGTCGGAGCCCAGCGGCGAGCTTGCGTGCTCGGCCCGGTGTCCGAGGGTGTGCGCAGGAGCGTTGCCCGACTGACGCACGGACCGAGACCACGCTGCACAGTAGGGCCGGGCTTCCCAGGCCGGCCATCGCCCGGAGACGCTGACGCGTCTCTCCCCGCGTCCACAGCCCCGCCCGTGAGGGCGATTGCAGTTGCTCGCCGGGCATTTCGCGGGAATACGGAGGTGCACAGGAATGCGAGCCATGGTGCTGCACGAGCAGGCGGACATCAGCGAAGAGCCGCTGCGGCTCGAGGAGGTTGAGGACCCTGAGCCGGGGCCGGGGGAGGTGCGCCTGAAGGTCCACACCTGCGGCGTCTGCCACACGGACCTGCATGAGGTCGAGGGCGACCTGGACCTGCACAGGCGACCGGTCATCCCTGGCCACGAGATCGTGGGCACGGTGGAACGGCTCGGCGAGGGCGCGCAGCGCTTCGACATCGGCGATCGGGTGGGCGTGGCCTGGCTGCACTCCACTCCCGAGGACTGCCAGTTCCGCCGGCGCGGCCTCGAGAACCTGTGTCCGGGCGCGAAGTTCACCGGCTGGGACGTTGATGGCGGCTACGCGGAGATGACGGTCGTGCCGGAGGAGTTCGCCTACCCGGTGCCCGATGAGATTGATGACGCCCATGCCTCCCCACTGCTGTGTGCAGGGATCATCGGCTATCGCTCGCTGGAGCTCGCCGGCGCCGAGAGCGCCCCCACGCTGGGGATGTACGGCTTCGGCGCCTCGGCGCACATCGGCATTCAGATCGCGCGCCACTGGGGCTGTGACGTCTACGTCTTCACCCGCAGCGAGGACCACAAGCGCCACGCCCGAGAGCTGGGCGCGACGTGGGTGGGCGAGGCCGGCGAGGACCCTGGAACGAGGCTGCGGGCGTCGATCATCTACGCCCCGGCCGGACACCTGGTGCCGCAGGCGCTGGAGGCGCTGGAGCGCGGCGGCACCCTGGTGTGCGCCGGTATCTACATGACCCCAATCCCGCAGTTCGACTACGATCTCATCTACGGCGAGCGCGTGCTGAGGTCGGTGATGAACGCCACGCGCGAGGACGGCGAAGGCCTCATGCGGCTCGCCGGGGAAGTCCCGTTGCGAACGGATGTGACCCTCTTCCCGCTGGAGGAGGCCAACGAGGCCCTCCGGCAGGTCAAGGAGAGCGAGGTCTCCGGCGCCGCCGTCCTGCAGGTGGCGCGGAGCTGACCGATCACCGGAGGGGAGCGCCCATGAACGCGCGCTGGATGGTGCTGACCGGGGTCGCACTGCTGGCGTCCGTGGCGGTGGCGCAGGAGGACGTGCGGACGCTGCTGCGCCATGACAACTTCCTGGTCTTTCAGGCCGAGGAGGGCGAGAGCGTCCCCATCGCCGTCGCCTCCCTGCGCAAGGCCGGCTGGACCTACGGCGACGACCTCACGGTCACGGTCATCGACTCCACCAGCGAGCCCAGGCTGCGGCGGATCGTCCCTCTGGGGGAGGAGAGGGTCATCCGGTACCGGGTGCAGACCGGCGGCACCCACGCCGTGCGCCTCTCGGCGGGCTGGAACAACGCCACCGCGCAGGTGCAGGACCGGCCCTGGGCGCTGGTCGCGTGGCGGGATGTGCCGGTCAACATCTGCGGGGCGATGGCGCCACAGTACTTCAAGGTCCTGGAGGGCATGGAGCGCTTCAGTATCGTCGTCGAGGCCAGCGTCACCGGTGAGGGCGCGGCGGTGCGCATCCACGACGCCGAGGGGAACGTGGTGCTGGAGAGGATAGGGGACTTCGACTCTGCGGAGACGCTGCAGGTGGAGGTGCCCGAGGGGATGGACGGCGCGGCCTGGATGCTTACCGTCACCGATCCCGAGCAGGAGGGGCTGGGGCTTGACGACGTGCAGCTCTACCTGGGCCCGCACCTACCGCCCTTCCTGTGCGAGGCCCCCTCGTGGCTGGAGCCGTTTACCGCCGGCGAGCAGTACCAGCCCGACATCATCGAGCGCGTGGTCGAGATCGGGGGCGAGGTCAGGCTCAACGCCGGCGAGAGCACGACGCTGACCTGGCAGATGGATGAGCTGCCGGAGGGTAAGGTCTATGCCCTCCGCATCACCGGCAGCGACGTGGACTATCCCAGGGAGCTGATGGCGAGTCTCAACGACGGCGAGCCCTTCGCCATCCCCGTGACGGGCAACTCCACCAGCGCGACCTTCACGCTCCCGATCGACCGCGGGCAGCTCCGCGTGGGGGAGAACGCCCTGCATCTGACGCAGGATCCAGGCGGAGGGTCCAACGTGGTCGTGGCAAGCGACGCCCACATCCTCATCGGGGAGCGCATCAAGCAGTTCAAGGGCTACTGAGGCCCGGGCGCACGGTCACCGGCGGCGACCGACGGCGGCGAGGGCGTCAGGCCTGCAGCCGGGCCCTGTTGCGCTCGATCGCCAGGGCGTAGACCTCCTCCAGGCGCTGGGCGACCGCGGGGTAGTGACAGGACTGGGCGAAGTGCTGGCCGCCGCGCCTGAGCCGCTGTGCGAGATCGCTGTCGGTCAGGACGCGCTCGACGGCCGCCGCGATCCCCCGCGCGCCGAGCTCCGGCTCCACCAGCAGCCCGTTGTCACCGTCCTCGATCATGTCCACGGCGCCGGGCGTGGCGAGCGCCACCACGGGCGTGCCCACGTACATGGCCTCAGTGTAGGCCAGCGGCTGCGTCTCACTGCGGCTGGCGGTCACGAAGACATCCATGGCGGCGTAGTAGTGAGCCACCTCGCTGTGTGGCACGGCGCCGGTGAAGACCGCGCGGTCGCCCAGCCGCCTGGAGGCGTACCTGCGAAGGGAGTCCATCGCGCTGCCGTCACCTACGATCAGCAGCCGCGCGCCGGCTCGCTGCTCGGAAAGCATGGCGACGGCGTCCGCTACGCGTTCGAGCTGCTTCTCGGGGGAGAGGCGCCCCAGGTAGCCGACAACCGGAGCCCCATCGTGGAAGCCCAGGCGGGCACGCGTGCCCTCCCGGTCGGGCTCGCCCAGCCCGCGAAGGTCCACCGGGTTGCGCACCAGCTCCACCGGCGTGCGGACATTCCCGTCGATCAGCTTCTGACGCATCCAGTTCGCCGACGTGGTGACAACGTCGCAGTCGTTGAAGTACCCTGTCACGTGGCGCACCACCGCGCCTCGCACCCAGGGGTCGGGCAGCGGGATGCGGTCGGCATACTGCTCATACTGAGTGTGTGCGGTTGAGACCACCGGCAGGCTCCGTCCCCGGCCCCAGCTCTTGCCCCATGCACCCACCCACCATGGGTGCTGGGTGTGCACCAGGTCCACCTGCAGATCCCCCAGGTCGTGCGAGACGCGAAGCGAGAAGGGCAGCGCCACCATGTAGTCAAACTCCCCGGGCGCGAGTGCGGCCGGGTAGCGATGTACGGTGGGATCATCAGCGAACGGGTCCTCTCCGTGCGAGGCGGGCGCGAAGACGTGGACCTCGTGGCCGCGCTCGGTCAGCCCCCGGCGGTAGAGGTCGGTCGCAATGGCAACCCCGTTGAGGGTGGGCAGATAGGTGTTGGTGAAGAGCCCGATTCTCATCGCGACAGCCCGGTCCCCGGTATGACGAATCCATGCGCTCGATGCACCTGCAGCATAGCACAGGCGCGGGTCAGCAACAAGCAGCCGTGTGCGTCGCGTCCTGACCCGTCCTGCCGACGGAATGCGTGGGCGCCCGGAGGCGCTTCGGCCTCGCTCGAACGACGCGCGGGCGAGGGCGCCCGCGCCCCGGTGCCAAGTTGACTATTCCTTACCCACACGTTGCGCCGGGGCCATCGATCGCGGAGGGGCCGTCCTGAGTGCGACTGCGTAGCAGTCGCCCGAAGTCGGCC
>JBNGDZ010000484.1:0-3960 GCA_049975765.1 Armatimonadota bacterium | reverse complement strand
GGGTAGGCCGGGTCGTTGGGCGTGTAGAACTCGTCCACCAGCACGCCATCCATGAGCGGGTGAGCGAAGCCGGGCTTGGTCGAGTAGTGCTCGAACAGCCGTTGACCGGTCTCCTCGATCTCCCGGTGACCGTGCAGTCCGGGCCGCGAGGTGTAGACGATCCACCGCCCGCCCTGGTCGATCCACTGCCGCACGCGGTCCTCGATGCCGCTGGGATCGCCGGAGGTGATGATGGTGGTGGCGCTGGGGAGGATATGCCTGGAGATGAACTCCCAGTCGTACTCGGGATTGGCCTCGATGTGGTAGACGGTCGTCGGGTAGCGGCTGTGCTGCACGTCGGGGATGGCTCGCACCTCAAGCTGGGTGAGCCGGGCGTCGCCCTCGGCCGAGACCTGGACGAAGTGCTCCCCGGCCTCCACGCGACGCTTGGCGACCATGACGCGCTGGGAGCCATCATGCACGGTGACGGCGTCCGCCGGGTCATCCGAGTCCAGGATGATAGACACGGCTCCGTCGCCGACCTCCGCCGTGGTCCGGATGTACAGCCAGCGCTGGATGGGCACGCTGAACTCATGCATCCCGGTGAGGTCGCCCTCATCGGCGGTGGCGTTCAGCAGCTCCCAGACGAGGTTGTTGAGCGCCTTCACGTCCTCGAAGCGCCGGTCGCGGCCGGGCCATCGCACGATGACAGTAGCTACATCACCCAGGAGTTCGCCGTGGGCGTCGCGCAGACCCACCAGTGCCACGTAACTGCCCACCGCCCAGTCCCTGGCGTCAAAGATCAGCTCCTCGCGGATGTTCGGGACCGTCAGCCGCTCCACGCCTCCCACCGCGACATCCGTCTCGGCGCTGTTCAGGACGGCCTTCAGGCGCACCTGCTCGATACCCTCCAGCGGCGGCACGTCAACCGACAGGCCGATCTTGCCGGCCGCCGGATAGACGCGGGAGCTGACCTGCAGCTCGTCCGAGGGGAGCGACTGGGCCACGGCCGCGACGACGTTGACCTCCTCCGGCCGCGTGAAGACCCGCACGTTATCGAAGTGCCCCTTGTGCCACACGTAGAAGCCGACCTTCCGGTTCATCGGCCCCGGTAGGGGGTCCTCGTGGGTGTAGTCCAGGACCGTCTCCCCGTCGATGATGTGACGGAAGCGGTGGCCGAAGCGCTCGCAGACCACGTGGTGCCAGGTGTGCGGCGTGATCGTCGCGACATATTCCATCCCGGGCTGGCCCTTGAGCAGGAACCGGCCCACGGTATTGTTCTGCGAGCCGAAGCCGAAGAAGTAGCCGGTGGCGTAGCCCCCTTCGGTCCCGTTGATTATCGCGCTGAGGTCGCACGCTTCGTCAACCGGTGCCATGGCGTCATACTCCAGGCGGATGGCGCCCTCAAACTCCCTCTGACAGAAGACGAGGTTACGGCCCTGGTCATCCTCCCTTCCGATGACCAGCTCGCCATCCTGGATGCGCGCCAGGCCCGAGGCCCACCAGTCCTCGCCGAACTCCTCGCGTTCGAAGGTGTCCTCGAACTTCAGCGTCCAGTCGTCCGCCGGCGCCAGCCCGGCGGCCAGCGCCATGATGGCGATCGTACCTGCGATGGGCAGTCCGCGCGTGTACCGTGACATGATTCGGCTCCCTGCGCCGGGGATGTGCGCGTCGGTCGAGCCACAGCGAACCGTTCACCGAGCCGGGGCGTGAATCCTCTCGGCACCTGGAGGGAGGGACTCAGCACCCGAGTTGGGAAGAGGCCGGTTGAGGAGAATCCCGGAAAGACACGGGAGGTCCAGGCCATGTCAGCATGGGACGCCTTCGCCGTCGCGGCCATCGCCACGCTGCTGCTGTGCACGTCCGCCGGCGCCGAGCAGGCGCTGTGGCCGGTCAACTGCCTCACCAAGATCCTGCCCGACACGCCCCCAGGCGAGGGCGGCGCGATCGAGATCGAAGGCGCCCGGGGAGAGACGGTCAGCGCCCAGGCGGCCATTCGCTCCGATGAGCCGCTGAGCGGCGCGCAGCCCTCCGTCACGGCCCTCAGCGGCGCCGACGGGCAGATCCCGGCCGCGGCCATCAGGCCGCTGTGGGAGCGGTTTATCGATATCACGCATAACAGCCCCCTGCCCGAGGACGTGATGGTCGCGAAGGCGCCGGCCAGCATCCCGGACCCGTTCTGGGAGCAGCCCGCCCGCGACATCCCTGCCGGCTTCACCCAGCCGCTGTGGCTGGAGATCGAGATCCCTCGCGACGCCGCCCCAGGCCGCTACGAGGGAGAGCTGACGGTGCGCTGGGAGGGCGGTGAGGCCGCGCTGCCGCTGCGGCTGCGGGTGCGCGACTTCGAGATGCCCCGTGAGCGCCACCTCATGGTCACCAACTGGTTCACCTTCCCGGGCGTTCCCTGGGCCGGGACCGTGGAGACCGGCTCCGAGCGGTACTGGGAGCTGGCCCGCCAGTTCGCCGAGATCATGGGCCGCCACCGCCAGAACGTCTTCCGCGCCTGGCTGAGTTGGGCCAGCTTCAGCTACGATCCCGACGACGGCTTCTCGGCGGACTGGTCGCGCTTCGACCGCTGGGCGGAGACGTTCTTCGACACCGGCTACTTCGACCGCATGGAGATCTGGGGAGCCGGCCGCCGCACCGGAAGCCACACCGGGCTGGATACCCGGATCATCATGGTGGACTTCTCCGTCCAGACCCCCGAGGGCGTGGAGCTGAGCATAGAGGAGAAGTTTCGCGGCGTGATCGGCCTGCTCGAGGAGCATCTGCAGGAGCGAGGCTGGCAGGATCGAGCCATGATCCACGTGTGCGATGAGCCCTTCCAGCCCTCCGTGCCCTCCTATCGCCAGGTCGCCGATCTCGTCCACGAGGTGGCGCCCAGCCTCAGGACCATCGAGGCCATCGAGGCCGAGGGCTTCGGGGACTCCCTGGACATCTGGGTCCCCAAGCTGAGCCATCTGAACCTGTGGTGGGAGAACTACCGGGAGGAGAAGCGCAGCCGCGACATCGAGCTGTGGTTCTACACCTGCTGCCATCCGGTGGGCCGCTACCCCAACCGCTTCCTGGATCAGCCGCTGACCGCCGTCCGCGCCCTGCACTGGATCGACTACCTCTACGACCTCGACGGCTACCTGCACTGGGGCCTGAACCACTACGCCGGCGACCAGCCCTTCACCGAGGAGGGCATCTCCGGGCCGCACCCGCTGGGCGACCACGCCATCATGTACCCCGGCGAGGATGGGCCGATGGGCTCGCTCCGCTGGTCGGCGATGCGCGACGGCATCCAGGACTTCGAGTACCTGTGGCTGCTCACGCAGCGTCTGACCGAGCTCAAGCAGCGCCTCGGCGATGACGGCTGGTGGCTGGAGCCGCGCCAGCGCCCCGAGGAGCTGTGCCGGCGGGTGGTGCAGTCCTTCTACCGCTACGACCCCGATCCCGGGCGGCTCCTGCAGGCCCGCACGCTGATTGCCGACGAGATCGAGGCGCTCGCGGCCGACCCGCTCCTGTTCGTGCAGACCTCGCCGCCGGAGCACACCGAGATCCCGAACGGTCCGCGGCTGATCAACATCTACGGGGCCGCCGATCCGGGCGCGGTGATCTCCGTCAACGGGGAGGAGAAGCTGACCGTCGGCGACGCCGGCACCTTCGAGATGCCGCACTTTATCGGCGGGGACGGCGTCGTCCGCATCACCGCCGCGCTCGACGGGAGGCAGGCTCATGCCGACCGCGCCTTCGTGCTCACCGAGTAGCCGCGCGCGGGGCGCGGGGCTGATCTGCCTCGCGCTGGCCGGCCTGCTCGCAGCGTCGGCGGGAGGCGATCCCATGTCCGAGCGGCTGCAGGTCATGCGCGTGGACTCGCTGCAGCGCATCTACCCGGACCGCTGGCCGGAGGGGCCGGCGTGCACGCACGTGCTGCACCTGCCGCGAGGGGCGTCCGCCTCCGTGCAGCTTGCCATCCGCTCTGACGCCGAAACCACC
>JBNGDZ010000483.1:0-3964 GCA_049975765.1 Armatimonadota bacterium | reverse complement strand
CAGGCCCACGCAGTTGTGCTCCCCGTGCCACTCCACGCCGCCGATGGCGAGGTATGCGACAGGGCACTCCTCGCGGGCCTGGACGATCTCGTGCGGCAGCAGCTCCTCGTACCTGACGTTACGCATGCCCATCCTCCCGATCATGTGGCGCCCGCAGCGGCTCGCGGCGACGGAGTGAGCGTCTTCACCGGTGCATCAACGAACGCCTCCATGTGCTGCGGGCCCCGGGCGGTGATGATTCTCGCATCCACCTCCACCGGCGCGCCCGTGACCACCGCTCCCGCCCTCCTCAGCTTACCGTCGCCGCCCTGTGCGCCGGCTACTGTCCGTCCCGCCGGCGGGCCGCATTGCAGCCAGCCCCGAGGCCGGATCATCCTCCGGCCTCCGCACCGGCGAACAGCAGCGTCAGGACCTCCGCGGCGGTGGTGATCCCGGCATTCACCTTCGAGAGGCCGTCGTACTTGAGGCTGCGCATGCCGGAGCGAAGCGCGATGCGCCGCAGCTCGGCGGCCGTGGCCTCCGCCGCGATGGCGTCGCGCAGCTCCGGCGTAATGGGCATCAGCTCGTAGACGCCGATGCGGCCGGAGTAGCCCGTGTTGCGGCACATGGCGCAGCCCCGCCCGTGATGGAACTTGATCTTTTTGGCCTGCTCGGCGCTCAGCTCCAACCGGTCCAGCTCCATCTCGCTGGGCTCCACCTCCTCGCGGCAGCGGGGGCAGATGCGCCGCACCAGGCGCTGGGCGATGACCCCGATCATCGAGGAGGCGATCAGGTAGGGCTCCACGCCCATGTCCACCAGCCTGGTGGCCGCCGAGGGGGCGTCGTTGGTGTGCAGCGTCGAGAGCACCAGGTGGCCGGTCAGCGACGCCCGGAAGGCCATCTCGGCGGTCTCCAGGTCGCGGATCTCGCCGACCAGGATGATGTCGGGGTCCTGGCGGAGAATGTGCCTGAGGGTGGAGGCGAAGGTCAGGTCGATGCGGGGGTGGACCTGCGTCTGGTTGATGCCGGCGACCTGATACTCGATGGGATCCTCCACCGTCGTGATGTTCTTGGTCTCATCGTTGATGGTGTGCAGTGAAGCGTAGAGCGTCGTGCTCTTGCCGCTGCCGGTCGGCCCGGTAACCAGCAGCATCCCCTGGCGGGTGTGCAGCAGCTTCTCCCAGGTGTTCATCGTCTCCTGGCTCATGCCGAGCTGGTTCAGCGACACCAGGGCGCGGGACTTGTCGAGAAGCCGCATCACGGCCTTCTCGCCCCAGTAGGTCGGCAGCGTGGATACGCGCACGTCGATGGGCCGTTCATCGACCTCCGTGGCGAAGCGGCCGTCCTGGGGCAGCCTGGTCTCGGAGATGTCCGCCCCCGCCATGATCTTGATGCGCGAGAGCGCGTAGCGGTGCATATCGCTCGGCAGCGTGGTGAAGGTCATGAGCTGGCCGTCCACGCGGTAGCGCACCCGCACGTTCTCGGCCCGCGGCTCGACGTGGATGTCGGAGGCGCGCATGCGCACGGCCTCCCTGAGGATCTGCTCGACGATCGCGACCACGGGCGCCTGGTCGATCATCTCGGCCAGCTTCTGATCCATCTCGCCCGCGAACTCGGAGTCGGTCACGCGCATGTCCAGCTCGGTGGATGTTGTCGCCTGCATCGACACCTGGGAGCGGGCGCGGGTGGCGTAGTACTGGTCGATGGCGTTGCGCAGCTCCACCTCATCCACCTCGATGGCCTCGACCCGTTTGCCCGTGCGGGAGCGCAGCTCATCGATGGCGAAGACATCGCCCGGATCGGCCATCGCCACGAGCATGCGATCCTCGCTGACCTGGATGGGCAGCACAAGGTGCTGCTCGGCCACCGCTTTGGGGACGTCGCTGAGGGCCTCCGGGTCTATCTCGTAGCTGTCCAGGGAGGCCTTCCCGTCCGTGCGGGCGGCCCGCCGCTTCGGGGCGGGCCTGGCCTCCTCCTGCTGCTGTTGCTCGGCCTCAGCGCGGGCCGGCGGGCCCTCCTCACCTGACCCGGGCATGCGCTCGGCCGCCCGGGCCAGGTCCTGAGCGGTCGCGAGGTTCATGCCCAGCAGCGCCTGGACCAGAGAGACGCCATCATCCTCGACCTGCCGGTGAGCCTGATCGAGCTGTTCAGGTGTCAGAACGCCCATCTCCACAAGGGTCTGGGCGAGCTTCTCGTCACGCTCGGATGCCATCGGCGGTCCTCCTCGCGCGTTGCTGACGCACCCGGCGCGCGCCCCGCGGACCATCCCGGCCGCGCCGAGCGCCCCGTCGTGCGTAGCAGTCTATTCGCTCCGACGTTGCTGTATCCCTCCGCCTGCGCTGCGCCGTGGATGCAAAGAGAGGTCAGCGCCCTGCCGCCGGCTTCCGTTGACAGCCTGCGAGAGCCACGCGTATAATCGGCTTGAGCGCCGACCGCCGTGGAGGATACGCCATGTGGCCCTTCGGCAGACGGGAGAGGAAGCGTGAGGAGCCTCAGGACACCCGGGAGCGATTCCGGGAGGCCACGCGAGCACTTGAACGCGGTGAGCGCTCCGAGGCCATCAGGGTGCTCTCTGGGGTGGTGGAGGAGGCTCCCGAGAACTTCGCCGCCCGGGTGAACCTGGGCACCGCCTACTATGCCGCGGGGGAGTACGTGGCGGCCGCCCGCCAGTTCGAGGCCGCGCATGAGCTGGAGCCGGAGAACCCGAAGGTGCTCCTGAACCTTGCGGCCGCCAGAAACCAACTCGAGCAGGTGGATCAGGCCATCGACCTGCTGCTGGAGGTCCTGGAGATCGACCCGCAGTTCCGGGACGTACACTACAACCTGGCTATCGCCTACTGGCGGCAGGGCAAGCTGCCGCAGGCCATGGCGGAGTTGGAGATGGAGCTGGCGCTGCACCCCGATCACGAGGCCGCCAAGGAGACGGCGCAGCGGCTGAAGGCGGAGGCGGGGCCGAGGCCCGGCGAGGAGTCGGGAAGTTCAGACGACCAGGCATAGCGATCAGATCGCGCGTGCGGATGAGATGTGAGGCATCCCGGAGCGAGGAGGAGGAGACGCGATGGAGGTCAAGGAGGGCGACGTTCTGGTCTGCCAGTGCGAAGACTGCGATATGGAGCTGACCGTGACGAAGGCCTGCAGGCAGGGCTCGTGTGGTTCGTGCATGGACATTGAAGCGACGTGCTGCGACCTGCCCATGGTCAAGAGGTGAATCCGACGCCAAGTGAGGTCTCCTACACGGCCGCGGGCACTGCTCGCGGCCGATCTGTGTCCGGACAGGTGCCCCGGTGCCAGGAAGCGAACCGGCACGCAGCACCACCACCGGACTGAGAGACGACTGGCATCCATGACGGCAGCGGTATGAGTCCCCAGACCGTCGCATATCTGATGGCCGGCGGCGCCACGCTCATGTGGGGTCTGGTCGTCATCCCCATCAAGCGCGCCCGCACCTCGGGGCGGCTGGGGATCGCCATCTCCATGGCCATCGGCGCCATCGCGATGTTCGCGCTGTCAGGCCGCGACATCGGCATATTGGCGCGCCTCAGCTACCGGGAACTGGGCCTCTACGCCGTCACGGGGGTGCTGCAGTTCCCGCTGGGCTGCACGCTCTACTACCGCGCGGTGCAGCACGGCAGCCTGTCGGTGGCGGTGCCGATCACGCGGGTGAAGATCCTCATCATCCTCTTCCTCTCCATCGCGCTGGGCCTGGAGGTCTTCCGGTGGGGCCTGCTGGCGGCGGCGCTGATGGTCTTCCTCGGCGGCGTCATGGTGGGCAGGCCAGCCTCAGCCGCCGGCGACGACGAGCGCGGCAGCCACTGGACCGGCCTCACCTACGCCGTGGGGGCGTGCATCTTCTGGGCGCTCGGTGAGACCTTCATGGGCCTGCTGCCCGACCGCGTCCCGGCCATAGCCTCCAACGGCATGCTGCTGGGCTGCGGGCTGGTGGCATGGAGCGCCTACGCCCTCGTCTCCGGCGCCTGGCGGGAGC
>JBNGDZ010000482.1:0-3984 GCA_049975765.1 Armatimonadota bacterium | reverse complement strand
GAACCGACCGGTGCGGCGCGCGGAGGCCTTGAAGCAGCCGGCGTCAGATCATCGGCAGGTTCTTCACGAGAGCATTGCCATACTGTGCTGCCACGCGCACGAAGTTCGACGGCCAATCACCCGCCGGGGACCACACGACGAAGGCCTCGACCATGCGCTCTCCCAGCTCGATCCGCGCCCGGACCCTGGTGTGCCCGTCGATCAGGTAGCGCCGGTAGCCGCCATCCACGTAGTGCTCCTCGACGAGCACCGGCACGTCGAGCTCTCCCCGCTCGAGGAGCTCTCGTACCATCTCGTACTTCGCCTTCTCGATGGCGTTCTGGGTGGCAATGAGGCTGTGCAGTGGCACGGACCTCCGCTCGTGCTCGACGTGGGTGCCGAGCTGACGATAGCCCTCCTTGACGTCCCGGAGCGAGTGGAGCTGCTTCTCATGGGTAACCAGCTGCTCGCGCCTCACGCCCCTCACCTCCGTAGGTGCCCCCGCTCCCCCGTCAGGCAATCCGCAGGTCCTCCCCGGCACGCCCTTCCCGAGGCTGCGGCCGCCGGTGGCCACCGGCCGCGGTGAGCGTACATGTGGGTTGGCCGTCCGGCCCCGCGGCCCGTGTCAGTCCTGCGCCTCCAGCGACCACTCGCTGTCCCCCCGATCGGCGTCGGGCAGCCACTTCACGTGCCCGTCGAGGTAGAAGGTGTTGAAGCCCCCGTTGTGGCGGTCCTCGGCCAGGCTGGTCAGCGGCCACGACCACTCCCCGCTCTGGCTGCCGCCGATGTCCCAGGGGGTAGGGTAGGGAGGAGTGCGCTCCCGGTCGTCGTTGGGGTCGGCCTCCGCGATGGCGATGGTCCCGGCGTGATCGCGCACCTCGGCCAGACGCACGCCGCTGACGCCGACCTCGAAGCGCCCGTCATCGGGACGCCGGTCATAGCAGTTGAGCCCGTAGTGGCGGAGGTCCGCGGCCCGCTCGGCCTCGCTGGGGCAGAACCATACTTGGGGCTCTCGAACGTAGGGGTCCACCACGTCCCACCAATAGATCTCGCCCAGGACTGTGAAGCGGGGCGGATAGACGTCACCGGCGTCCTGCGCGTAGATGCCCGTCGCCATCCCCACCTGCCTCAGATTCGCGACGCAGGACGCCGCGCGGCCCCTCTCGCTGACGCGGGCGAATACCGGGAAGAGCAGGCCGGTGAGGATCGCCAGGATGCCGATGACCACCAGCAGCTCCACCAGCGTGAATCCGCACGTGGCGCGGGTCAGCGCGCACCTTCGAGCTTCGCGGCTGTTGGTGGGCGCGATCCGAGTTCTCATACCCACAACAATAGCGTTTCTCGCGGGCCCGCGCAACGCACGTCCCCGAGCTTCGTGCGGTGGCCCCGCGCGGAGGCGATCCCGGTCCCCGCAACGCGCTCGAGATCCCCTCACTCCGGAACGTGCAGGTCCGCCAGGAACTCGTCGGTGATGCGCTTGCCTACCAGGAAGAACTTGCGGTCGGGGTGCCACAGCACGTTCTGGCCCCCGCGGGTGGTGAAGCTGGGATAGACCCCGATGTCGATGCGGCTTAGCGGGCCGATCCCCACGCCCTGGTTATCCATGAGCTGCTTGCTGTCCGAGAACCAGATCGGCTGCTCGGCGTCGGGGCGGAACTCGCCGAGGGCGATGAAGGCCGGCCGGCGGTTCTTGCCGGTCTCCTCGCGCGCGCAGCCCTCGAAGTGCCCGTCGTTGTTGTGGTGCAGGAGCACGTAGCGGCCGTCCGCAAGCCGGTAGATGGGGCAGCAGCACAGCGGCTCCTCGATCGGCGGGCCGTAGTCTCGCCGCAGCAGCGGCCGCGGGCTGCACCAGCTCTCGCCGTCATCCCCCGACATGCTGTACCAGATGTAGCCGCTCATCGTGCGCATCGTGCAGAAGAGCCGGTCATCGGGCAGGCGGACCAGGCTCGGCTCCTGGGCCACTGACAGGGGCGGGTTGTCATAGTGCGGCACCCGGAGCGCCTCGTCATCGGGCGAGTAGGCGACCTCCAGGTCCCGCGGCTCGGGGTCATCGTCCACGTTCAGGAAGCGCATGAACTGCACCACGGTCTCCATGGAGGTCCAGGAGCTGTTGTGCGGCTCCGTGCGCACGGCCTTCGATACCCACCGCGAGAAGCCGGTGAACCAGCGCCCCTGCAGGTCGCGAATGGGAAGCTGCCACACGATCCAGTTGGAGGGCACTGTCGGGTCGGGATGGTCGTAGGCCGACCGCGGCATGGGCACTGTCTGCGGCTGTGACCAGGTCGCTCCCAGATCATCGGAGTAGCAGCAGTCCATGGTGCCGGTGTGCTGGTGGACTACGTCGTCGATGCCCTGGTACTGGTTCCAGATGACGTAGATGCGGCCGGAGGCGGAGGTGATGGGGAAGCCCCAGCTCGACATCAGGTGCTGGTCATCGGGGCCGGCGGGCCCGAAGATCCGCGTCGGTTCCGACCACGTGCGCCCGTCGTCCCCCGAGCGCGCGAACATGATGCGATGGTCGCCCGCGCCCTCATAGCTGGACTGCGTCCAGACGGCCATCAGCGCGCCGTCAGGCGCGCCCCTGACCAGAAAGTGCTCGTTGCCGGTATCGTGGTCGCCGGTGGGGACGTAGACCACGTAGTCCGGCTGGCTGCGCTGCAGCTCGCGGTCGATGTCGTCCGGCATGGCCGGACCCCTGGGCTCTGGCATTGCGGATCCTCCTACTCGGCCGCCACGTCGGCTATGGTGCGCCGCAGGTTCGCCACGCCCCGCTGCACGGAGCCGTAGACGTCGTCCGGCAGCGAGATCTCCAGCGAGATGGTTCCATCGTATCCTGCGTCGCGGAGGATGCCGAAGAGCGTGGGCCACTGCATATCCCCCTCGCCGCCGACCGTCGGCTGGATCCACTCGTCTGCAAGGGTTCGGTTCCAATCGTCCTTCTCATCGGCGGGCGGCTCGGTGGTGCGGACGCGGAAGTCCTTGGCGTGGGCGTGGACGACGTGCGGCGCAAGCATGCGCGTGGCCTCGATGTGGTCCTCACCGTAGACGTGGCGGAAGTTGGTGAAGTCGATGTTCACGCCGAAGTTCGGCCGGTCCACCAGCTCGACCATGCGCGCCACCTGCCGGCTGCGGCCCAGCAGCCGGCCGTGGTTCTCCACGCCCACCGTGATGCCGCGGTCTGCCGCAGCGTCGGTGACCTCCTGCATTCCCTCACAGACGCGCTCGAGCAGGTAGTCAAGATCGGGCTCCTGCGCATGCTCGTCCGGGAGCGAGGTGCGGGGGTCCAGGCGAATGGTGTCCGTGCCCAGGACCTCGGCCACGTCCAGGGCCAGGATGCAGTCAGCGACGGTCTCGTCGAATACGTCCTCGTCGTAGACCGCGAAGTCGCTGTCGAGGGTATAGCAGGAGACCTCCAGGCCCACCTCATCCAAGAGCTCGCGAGCTCGCTCGGCCTGGTCAAGCGTGGGATCGTCGTCGTACCAGTAGCGGCTGAGCGGCTCGAAGCACTCCGCCTCAGTGGCGGTGCCGACGTACTCGATGCAGTCGAAGGTGTCGATCTCCCCCGCGGTTAGCAGGGCGTTGAACACCCACTGGCATACTCCAGCCGTCATCTCGGCCTCTCTCCCCGGCGCGACAGGCTCGCGACATCGTGCCCTCCGTCCCCCTGGTCGGCTATTCGTCGCGTGGGGGAGAGCACCTTTGCCGGGCATGACTGGGCCAGAGCATAGCGGTACGATGAACGAGCATCCCTGACAGCCGAGACGACGCTGGCACGACCTCGCACGAAGGTGGTGGGCGGAGCCTGCTCGAACATGATCCTGCTTCGCTCAGGCCACAGGAGCCCATCATGGCAGCCGGGTCTGTCGGGTTGTGGCGCCGGGCGGATAGTGCAGCGTAGACGGCGGAGGAGGGACCGGACGTGCGCAGATTTGCGGCAGTGTCGGCGGTCAGTCTCATGACAGTGTTGGGAGTGACAGCGATGGCCGAAGCACAGGACCTGTGGGT
>JBNGDZ010000481.1:0-3989 GCA_049975765.1 Armatimonadota bacterium | reverse complement strand
TGCTGGTCCACTGGCGCAACGATCTGCGCGTGCGGGCGCTGGTCTGGCGGGGCCGCCGCATCGAGCACCCCTCGCCGCCGACGCTGCCGACCGGGGCGCATCACCCTGACGGCACGCTGATCGCCGCCGGGCCGGCCTTCGCAAGCCTGCAGGGCTGCCGGCGCTGCATCTATGACGTGGCGCCAACGGTCATGCACCTGTGCGGCCTGCCCGTGCCGTCATACATGGATGGCGAGGTCATGACCGACCTGCTGACCGCGGAGGCGGCGGAGGATGTCAGGACTGTCGTGGTGAACCATGAGGCGCGCTCGCAGAGCCCGCGACCCGCCGCTTCGGGGGATGAGGATGAGGTGGTGGCACGGCGGCTGCGGTCGCTTGGGTACATCGAGTAGGTGAATGACATGATACCCGACGGCGTGCTGGAGGTCCTGGCCTGTCCGGCCTGCGGGGAGTGCCCCATGCGCGGAGCGGTGGACGAGGAGCGCGATGGCGTCATCGTCGCGGGTACGCTGACCTGCCCGGCGTGCAAGCGGCAGTACACGATCACGGAGGACATCCCCAGCCTTATGCCGCCGACGCTGGCGTCCAGCCTTCGCGTCGCGGATGAGCACTGGAGCGAGTGGCGAGCGGTGATGGGGGAGTTCCTCCGCTGGCGAGACCAGGTGTGGTCGGACGCTGAGGCCGCCGCCGAGCGCCGCACATTCGCCCGGGCCATGCACAAGCGCTTCCTGGACTTCTGCGCGCTGCCGGAGGATGAGGTGTTGTGCCTGGAGATAGGCTCGGGAAGCGGCCACCTTGCGGACCTGCTGCCCGAGTCCGTGACCTACGTGGGGATCGATCCACTGCCCGCCGGGCGGGCGCCGGGCGGTGAGGACCTGCCCCAGCACATGCCCAGGCCGGAGCGCGATGTGTGCCTCATCCAGGGCGTGGGCGAGCACCTCCCGTTCGCCGATGAGGCCTTCGGTGTCGGGCTGATCGCGGGCTCGCTGGACCACTGCCTGGAGCCCGATGCGGTCCTGGAGCAGAGTCGCCGGGTCCTGGCGCCCGGCGCACGCTTCGGCCTGCTCCAGGGCATCCGTGAGCCGGAGGTCGAGGGCGGCCTCGGCGGCCTGATGCGCTCCATTGCCGCCGCACTCACAGGTGCCTCGGCCGACCAGGCGCGCAAGACCCACCTGCACAGCTTCTCCCTGGACGCGATCCGCGGCCTGGTGGCACAGCACTTCGACGTGGAGGACAGCGTCGAGGACAACGGCCGGGTGTTCATCCGCGCCTCCGCGGGGTCCGGCGCAGGCAGATGAGCGAATTCCCCTCGCTCATCCTGATCGGCGTCGATGGGGGCAGCTTCGACCTCATCGAGCCGTGGATCGCCGCCGGTGAGCTTCCGGGGATTGCCTCGCTGCTCCGGGGCGGCTGCATCGGGCGGCTGCGCTCCACGCACCCACCGCTGACGCCCGTGGCCTGGTCCAGCATGCTCACGGGCTGTAGCCCCGGTCGCCACGGCATCTACGCCTTCCTGGAGATACCGCCGGAGCGCTATGAGCCGCGCTTTCTCAGCGGCGGCTCCCTGCCGCTGAAGACCGTCTTTGAGGCCGCCTCGGATGCCGGGCTGCGCGTGGGCGCCCTCAACGTCCCCTGGACCTGGCCGCCTCTGGCCGTCAACGGCTTCTGCCTCTCGGGCATCGACGCCCCGGACTTCGGGCCGGGCATCGCCCATCCCCCGGAGCTGTTTGACGAGCTGACCCGCAGGTTCGGCGGCTACTTTGACAAGAACGTCCCTCCCCGCACAGAGGGCTATGCCCTGGACCGTCTGGAGGATCGCATCGAGAAGCTCGGCGCCATGAGTCGCTTCCTGCTCGCCGCGCGTCCCGTGGACCTCTTCGCGGTGGTCTTCGTCTCCACCGACCAGGTGCAGCACTGGTTCTGGCGGGAGCGAAGCGTGCGCGCTCGCGATGGCCGCTGCATCGAAGATCTCCTGCTGCACGTGTGGTGTCGCGTGGACCGGGAGATCGGCCGGATCGTCGAGGAGTGCGCCGGGCGGGAGACCACGGTGCTGCTCGTCTCCGATCACGGTGCAGGGCCATGCACGGGCGGGGTCAACCTGAACCGATGGCTGGAGCAGGAGGGCTGGCTGCGCCGCTCGTCCCCATCGCCGGCCGGCCGGCTGCGGCGGACGGCGCTGCGCCTGGGCGGGCGGCTGCTGCCGGACGCCCTGCGACGGAGGTTGCGGCGGCGCCTCGGGGGCGCTCGCCGGCGCACCCTGGCGCGCCTCCTCGCGAGTGGCATCGACTGGCGAGCCACGGAGGCCTTCTGCTGGGGCGACTACGGGAACATCTCGGTCAACGCTGAGGAGCGCTTCGCCCGGGGCCGCGTCGCACCCGGCCGCCGAGATGCGCTCGTGGATGAGATCGCCGAGGCGCTGATGGAGATCCGCAGCCCGGAGACGGGCGAGAGAGTCATGTCCGCGCCGCTGCGCGGGAGGGAGCTCTACCGTGGCGACAGGACCGAGCGCGCCCCGGACCTGCTGGCAGTGCCTCGCGGCTACCGGTGGGAGATCCTGACGGACTTCACGCTCTCGGGGCCGCTGCCCGAGGGGCTTCGCGGCTCCGTCATCGGACCCTCGCGCCGCCAGGGAACGCATCGGCTGCAGGGCATCTTCTGTGCCACGGGATCGGGGATACGCGAGGGTGGCCGACTGTCTGGGGCGCGGATCGAGGACGTGGCTCCCACCATCCTGCACCTGCTCGGCCAGGCCATCCCTGAGGACATGGAGGGTCGCGCGCTGTCGGAGATCCTGCGGCGTGAAAAGCGGCAAGCGCATCGTCCCGTGCGCGAGGCCCTGTCGATGGAGCGCGAGGGAACGAGTGCGGCCTACTCCGCGGCGGAGCGAGCTCGGGTGGAGCGCGACCTCCAGGGGCTGGGCTATCTGTGATGGCGCGCGGGGGCAGGCCGTGGCGGATCGCCTTCTACGACGCCTTCGCGTCGGTTGATGGCCCCGGCATGGTGCTGGTCGAGCTGCTGCAGCGCCTCGACCGGACGCGGTTCGAGCCGCACGTGGTGCTCCCGCGAGAGGGGGCGTTGATGGCCAGGCTGCGGGAGGCAGGCCTGTGCCCGGTCGAGGTGCTGCGGCCACCGCCGCCGCTTGACGCCTACGGGAAGCGGCTGCTGCAGGCAGGCGCGATCGCCGGGCTCCGCGCCGGGATGGCGCTGGTCCGATATACACTGCAGCTTCGGCGCTGGCTGCGCGAGGCCGAGATCGACCTGCTTCACTGTAATCAGACGCGGGCGGCGGTGCAGGCCGGCCCCGCCGGACGCCTCGCCGGGCTCCCAGTGGTCTGGAACGCGCGCATCCGCGAACGCCTGCCTGCCTCTGTGGTGCGCATCGCGGCATGGTCCGCCGACCGCATCATCCCGCTGACGGACGATACCTTCGCAGAGGTGCGGGAGACGCTCGGCCTCAGTCAGGCCCATCTGCGCGCCGTCTCGACCGTCATCCCAAACGCCATCGACACCGAGTGCTTCCATCCATCGGTGGACGGCACGTGTGTTCGGGAGGAGCTTGGCATCCGGCCTGATGCGCCTGTGCTGCTCTCGGTGGGGGTGCTGGTGCCACGCAAGGGCCATGATATCCTCATCAGGGCCATGGCGGCTCTGTGCAGGCACCATCGGGACGCGCATCTTTTGATCGCCGGGGGGCCGGCAGAGGCGCGTGAGGATCGCCGGTCCGAGCTGGTGGAGCTGGCGGCGCGGGAGGGCGTGTCGGATGCTGTGCATCTGCTGGGCCGACGTGACGATGTGCCGGAGCTGCTGGCGGCCGCCGACGTGTTCGTCCTGGCATCCCGTCACGAGGGTGATCCGGCTGCGGTGCTGGAGGCGATGGCCGCCGGGACGCCGGTGGTGGTGACTCCGGCGGCCGCCGTGGCGGTGGAGGATGGCGTTACGGGCACGGTCGTTACGCCCGACGACCCTGACGCGGTGGCGCAGGCCGTCGC
>JBNGDZ010000480.1:3381-3992 GCA_049975765.1 Armatimonadota bacterium | reverse complement strand
CGCGCATCAAACTCAAGCGCCTCTACCCATTAATTCACGAGTGACGGCGCACTAGAGGTCTGACAGACCCGTCACTTCCGGGTACCGGGCGCGGATCAGAACCGCCTCCAGCATTCCCCGGTTCTCCTCCGGGTTGTCAACGCACTCGGCGATCCGGGCGTGATCGAGGCTGTTGATGCGATCGTTGGCGGCCTTCAGAGCGTCCATGCAGTTCATCAGCGCCCGATCCACCGGGATGCGCTCGGGGTTGATGTCGATCCCGAAGTGCTGATCGTACGCGCACATCTTCAGCGCGTAGAGCGCGGCCTCAAGCTGCTCGGGGTAGACGACGCCCACGTCCAGGTCCTGATCGTAGTTACCCATCGGCTGGGAGTTCCAGTGCGTGTGTCCCAGCCGCCCGTACTCGCACACCAGGCTGAAGGCGTATGCGAGATCCTCGTAGGCCATCAGCATGTGACCGACCTCGGGGTTGAGTCCCATCAGTCGAGTCCCCTCATCGAGCATCGCCCGGTTCTCGTCGCTCGTGAGGCGGCTCTCCACCTTCTCGCACAGCAGAAGGGCCTCGGAGGTGGTGCCGTACATGATGTTCGGCCGCGGCTCGTAGGGCTTGG
>JBNGDZ010000480.1:0-3371 GCA_049975765.1 Armatimonadota bacterium | reverse complement strand
GGGCTCGATGCAGATGCGCACGCCCGGAACGGCGTCCATGGCCTCCGCGAGGCCGTCGGCGAACCTGTCGCGTGCCGCGATGTGGTTCTGCCCGAAGGTGTTATCCCAGCCGTCGATACCAGGCCAGACGATGGCGAAGTCGGTCTCCAGCTCCAGGTTCAGCTCGAGGGTTGTGATGGTGCGATCGATCGCTGCGCGCCTGGCCTTCTCGATCGGCGATGACAGGGAGCCGAACTCGAACTGGGCCTCGTAGAAGAGGTTGGGCACGAGGGTAATAAGGCGCAGGCCAGTATCCTCTCGCACGCTCTTGAACAGGTCGATGTTGTCCTCGTTGACTTCGTTGGGGTAGTGCGCCTCAACACCGACCAAGCCGTGGTCCATCAGGTCCACGGCCATCTCGAGACGCTCCTCCATACGCCTGTCGGGCCCGTACTGCTCGTGGAACCGACCGCCGGCGGGGGCAAAGAACCACACGCCCGCTGTGAACTTCAGATCCAGCTCGAAGCTCTCAAGGTGTCTCACCAGCTCATCGCCGGTGCGGCGAACCGTCTGTCCGGACAGGTCCTGTATCGGCATGCCCATCACCCGTTTCGTGGCAGCACTGATCTCCGACGGGTCGCGTGGACCGAGCCGTCGGCACCGTGCGGCGCAGTTTCGCCGCCTCGTGCGTGACGTCCTTCCGAATCGCACATAGGGGGCAGGACAATTCCGGACCTGTCGCGAACCCTACCGCCGCGCCGGAACTTCGCCGGGGAGGTACAGCTTTGGCACGCCGCGAGGAGAGCTACAGCTTCGAGGAGCACACCAGGGTGCGCAAGGCCATCGGGGAGCGCACGCTCGCCAGCGTGAACGAGATCCCCCAGTTCCATCTTCGCACCCTCGTGGACATGGAGCCGCTGGTGGCGTTCAGAGAGGGCCTGAAGGCGTCGGTCGAGCCGGTGCCCACCTACAACGATCTGAGCATCAAGATCGTGGCACTGACGCTGCGCGACTTCCCGCGCTTCAACGCGTGGTGCGAAGATGACGGCCTGAAGCTGCTCGATGCCGTCAACATAGGCTTTGCCGTGAGCACCGAGCAGGGCGTGCTGCTGCCGACGGTCAGAGATGCGGACGTCAAGAGCCTCGGGGAGATTGCCGCCGAGACCAGCGAGATGATAGAGCTGGCGCGCCACGGGCGGCTGCGGGCCTCGCTGCAGATGGGTGCCGGCTTCACCATCTCCAACCTCGGCCCGCTCGGGATAGACTCCTTCGCGCCCATCGTCAGCCCACCTCAGGTGGCGATCCTGGGCATCGGGTCCATCAAGCCCCAGCCGATGGTCGTGGATGGTGAGGCGGTGGTGCGGCGGGCGGCGCACCTTACGCTGGTCATGGACCACCGGGCGGCCGATGGCGCCGAGGGCGGGGCCTTTCTGGCGGCGCTGGCGCAGGCCTTCACCAGCCCCGGGCGCCTGGCGGAGGGCTAAGCCGATGGGGCAGGACGCTGCGCCGCTGGACCTGGTGGTCATCGGCTCCGCGATGGTGGAGATCGTGCCCTCGGAGATGGGCCGCCGACTCTCCGAGGTCGAGTGCATGACGCCGCTGCCGTCCGGCTCTGCGGCGAACTTCGCCAGTGCGTTGGCCTCACTGGGCGTGCACGTGGGCTTCATCTCGCGCGTCGGCGACGATGAGCTGGGGCGATGGCTGGTCCGGGAGCTCGGTGAGCGAGGCATAGACACGCAGTTCATTCGTCCGGTGCACGACCAGCTCACGCCGGTCTCGTTTGCCTGGATGGATCAGGAGGGCGAGAAGACCTTCTACTTCTACCGCTTCCCCGGCTTCACCGACCCGATGGCAACGCTGACGCCGCGGTCCGTCCGCCAGGAGCAGGTCGCGGCCGGGAGGGTGTTCGACTTCACCGAGGCGACGGTACGCAATGAGCCACTTCGGTCCGCCGCGCTGCATGCCGCAGAGCTCGCTCGCGCCGCGGGTCGCGAGGTCTGCTACGCGGTCAACTACCGTCCGGCATCATGGCGCGGTCAGACGGAGGAGCAGATCGCCGAGGTCCAGCGGGCCGCCTGCGCCGCCGCGGACATCGTGGTGATGAACAGCGACGAGGCCCGGCTCATCTCCGGTCTGGTGGAGCTGCGGAGAGCCCTGGAGGCGGTCGCGGAGCTCGGTCCGCGTCTGGTCGTCATCACCGGCGGCGAACGGGGGGCGGTGCTCTACGCGGAGGGCGAGATCGTGCGCGTTGCGGCTCGGGAGGTCGAGGTCGTCTACGACATCGGCGCGGGTGACAGCTTCCATGCCGGCCTGCTGGCGGGGCACCTGGCCGGGATGTCACCGGAGGACGCCGCCCGATTTGCCTCGGACGCCGCGGCCCTGCGGATCAGCCGCGATGCATCGGCACCCAATCCGACCTTTGAGGAGGTGTCAGCGCTGTCAGGGATCGGCTGAGCGGGGCGGCCGTCAGGTGACTATGCTGCCGATCCGCGTTTGGGGCGAGCCGTATTGCGGTAGACTCCTTTGCCGGGGAGGCGCGACGAGACCACCCGCCTCTTGGGTTCAACGTCTAATCACGTGCGCCACGCCCTGGGCAGTCTCTCAGTGTCTCGTCCATGCACGCAGTGTTGATGAGGTATGCCTGGCGGAGTGCCATGATGTCGTCGGGAATGTCGATTGCACGGATTCACGAGCCGCGTTCGCAGCAGAATCGGGCTATTCGCTGGAGTTTTCACGGAAGCTGCATCATCAGTTGCGTGTGAGGTCATTGTACAGTATAATAAGCTTCACAAACGATCCGGCTAGCCAGGCAGCTTGCGATCCGGATCGTGATCCTTCATCACTGGCCTCGCTCAAGAGGCTTGCGGAGGTGTCGTTTCTGGAGCCACGGAGAATCGTAATCATCGAGGACGATCCGCAGTGCAGCAAGCTGGTCGCGACCAAGCTCGAGGCCGAGGGCTTCGAGGTTGAGGTGGCGGAGACCGGCGAAGAGGGCCTCGACATGATCGAGACCGAGATGCCGGATCTGCTGCTGTTGGACCTGATTCTGCCGGGCATCGACGGCCTGGAGGTCTGTCGGCGGATCCGACGGAAGTACGACCTCCCGATCATCATGCTTACGGCGAAGGACGACGAGATCGACGCCGTGATCGGGCTGGAAGTGGGGGCCGACGACTACATCACCAAGCCCTTCGGGACTCGGGAGCTGGTGGCGCGCGTGCGGGCCATGCTGCGGCGCGTCAAGATCAACCGCGAGCACACGGAGCCACTGGAGCATCTCACCTTCCCCGACCTGGAGATCGACATCCCGAAGCGGCAGGTCAGGGTGCAGGGCGAATCGGTGCACCTGACGCCCAAGGAATTTAACTTATTGGGTGTGCTGGCGCGCAATG
>JBNGDZ010000479.1:0-3997 GCA_049975765.1 Armatimonadota bacterium | reverse complement strand
GCTCTCAGCGGCGGCATCGAGCCGGCCGGCGCGCTTGGCCGCCAGGCCCTCGGCCACCAGCTCATCGGCGGTCGGCCCTTCCGGTTCGGCCTGCTCCTCCTGCGCGGTCTCAGGCTCCTGCGCGGCCTCAGGCTGCTCATCCGCCTCGGGCTCCTTCGCCTCGTAAGGCGCAGCGGCTTCCCGCTCCTCGGTCGGAGCAGCCTCTGTGACAGTCTCCTCGGCCGCGGGACGAGCCTCTTCGGCCTCGGGCGCCACCTCCTCTGCCTCCTCCGCCGGCGCCACCGGCTCCGCCTCGACGACCTCCTCGACCACCGCCACCGGCGCCCACGCCTCCTCGGGCACTGCCCGCTCCGGCACCGTCTCCGCGAGCTCAGCGACCATCTCCGCCGGCGCCAGGTCCTCGAAGGCAGCCGTGAGCGCCTGCAGAGCCACGCGCTCATATGCCAGTGCGCCCTCGACCAGGTGGGCGGCCTCCTCGCGGATCGCCGCGTCCCTGACGCTCTCGTTGGACATCGCCATGCGCTCCGCCCTTGAGGCCTGTCGGTCGCGGCACAGCAGCCACTGCAGGCCGCGGAGCTCGGCGGCCTCGCTGCGATAGGCCTGTGCCGCCCGCGCGAAGGCATCGTGAACGTGGCCGTGCTCCTGGAGCACCTGTGCGGCGGCGTCGCGGGCCTCGGCGAAACTCAGCGCTGTGGTCACCGTCTCGGCGCCTGCGTCGGGGAGGCCGTCATGGGCCGACGGGTCGCGCAGCGTCTCGGCCCATGCCTCGTAGGCGGCGAGCCCGCAGATGTAGCGGCCGTGAAGCGGGTCATCGGCGGACCGGCGCGACATCTGCAGAGCCCGCCCGAGCACGTTTGGCCAGTCGAGCTCGTCGGGCGGCTCCCCCTCCTCGTGCAGCACCCACAGCTCATAGGCCCCGGCCGCCGCTTCGTCTGCGCCGAGCCTCGCGGACGAGAGCGGCAACTGGACGTACTCGTCGGCCTCCACGTCCCAGGTGCGGCAGAGGAGGTCACGGGTGTCCGGGTCGTAGCCGCAGATGATCTGCAGGCTATCTCCGGCGCGGGATATCAGCGGCGCGCCGCGGTCGATGCTCTCAGTGATGATCTCCCACGCCCCGTCCTCGTCGGGAGCGGTCACCAGCTCCGCGCGGACCCCGGCCGCCGGGGCCGCCTCGACGATGGCGTCGTAGCCGTAGAAGATCTTGGCGCCGGCGTCATAGGCGCCGGAGCGCCAGGCGACACGGAAGGCCGCTCCCGAAGCCACCATCAGCTCCTGATATGACACGTTCTTGTCCATGCCGACAAGCGCCGCATGGAGGCAGGCGATCGGATGGAAGTCCCTGCCCTGCGACCAGCCCACGTCCGGCACGTTGGGGACCTTCACCGGCTCGGCTGCCGCGGGCTGCAGGCACATGGTTGCGGCAACCAGTGCGACGAGTGCGCTCCATCTCCGCATTTCAGACATCCCCACTGCAACTGATGCGTGCGACCGTCAGTGTCACTTAACACCGCTCCATGCCGATCCGGTCCGTGTCCTCGCGACGCACAACGGCAGGCGGCGTGGGCACGCCGCCTCTCCGTACGGCGAGCGCAAGCCCGGCTGCTTGGTGTGGCGCGGCGAGTGCACGGGCGGGCGGGCGGCCATTCAGCCGTCCGGTGCCCGCACTGCAGGGACGCGGCACCGCCTACCCCACCTCCGTGGGGCAGGGATGCTTGGTGGGCCGGCGGTGAGTTATCGGGGCGGTGAGTTATGGGGGATGGGCGCCCTCCGCCGCCCATCCCGTGATTCACTCCTGTTGACCGGGCCTCACAGCCGCCTGCGGAAGGAGAGGGCCCCGGCGGTGAAGAGAACCACCCCGAAGAGCGTCAGCACCACCGCCTGCGGCCAGAGCGCGCCCAGCCCCACGCCGCGCAGGAAGACCCCCCGGCAGATCTCCAGGAAGTAGCGGTAGGGGATGAGGTAGCTCACCTGCTGAATGATCCAGGGCATGTTCGCGATGGGGAACATGAAGCCCGACAGCAGCACAGCGGGGATGATCATGAAGAACGCGGCCAGCAGCGCCTGCTGCTGAGTGTAGGAGACGGTGGAGATGAGCAGGCCCATCCCGAGGCTGGTGAGAATGAAGACCAGGGCCATGCCGAAGAGCAGAAGCACACTGCCCTCAATGGGGATGCCGAACCAGAAGCGCGCCAGGAGGATGATCTCGGTGGCGGCGACCAGCGCCATCAGCGCGTAGGGCAGACTCTTGCCGACAAGCAGCTCGATGGGCCGCACCGGCGTGACGAGAAGCTGCTCCAGCGTCCCGACCTCACGCTCCCGCACGATGGACTGGCTCGTCCAGACCGTCGTGATGACCATGATGATCAGGCCGAACACGCCAGGCACCATGTAGTTGGCGCTGCGCAGTTCGGGATTGTACCACACGCGCGGGACCATCTCGACGCCGGGCATTCGGCCCTGCAGGCCCGCGCGGCTCAGGCGCTCCAGTGTGATGCGCCGGCCGTGGCTCTGCAGGAGCCCCGTCATGTAAGACGCCGCGGTGTTGGCGGTGACGGCGTCGGTGCCGTCGAGGTAGAGAGCGACCGACGTGCTCTGGCCGCGGCGCAGCTTCCGGGCGAACTCCACCGGGATGTGCAGCGCAAGCTGGGCGTGCCCGGCGTCGAGCTGGGTCTTGAGGTCGCGGAAGTCCTGCACATGGCCGACCAGGTCGAAGTAGAAGTTGGCGCGGATGCTGGCGGTGATCGCGCGGCTCTCCCGGCTGGCGCTCTGGTCACAGATCACCACGGGCACGTGCTTGACGTCCGTGGTCGCCGCGTAGCCGAAGATCACGAGCTGCAGGATCGGGGCGACCATCAGCATACGCACGAGGACGGGGTTGCGCCGCATCTGGCGCCCCTCCTTACGGATCACGGACCTCAGGCGCATGACTCGATGACGCATTCCTCAACTTCCAGCTATCAGCATTCAGCTACCAGCGTTCAGCGGCCCGGTGTGCGGCGGGTCTCGACCGTCGCCGTTCGCAGACGGAGGGCACCGTTCGCGCGGTGCCGCCATGGCCGATCGCCCATGTGCGGTCCTCACTCGAGCGACTTCCGGAAGGCTGTCGCCGCCAGCGCGACAAGGATCAGCGCTATGAGCACCAGCGCCACGGTCTCCCGGACGAAGACGCCCAGCCCGGTGCCCTTCAGGTAGATGGCCCGGATGATGACCAGAAAGTGCGTGGTCGGGAGCACCCGCGCGATGCACTGAAGCACGCGCGGCATGGATCGCAACGGGAAGACGAAGCCTGTGAGCAGCATCGTGGGCAACATCGTCGTCAGGAATGCCAGCAGTGTGGCGAGCTGGTGTGTGCGCGTGAGGCTTGAGACCAATAGCCCGATAGCCAGTGAGGCCACCAGGTAGACGGCCGTGACCGCCAGCAGCGCCCGCAGATCGCCCTCGGGCGCCACCCCGAAGATCAGCCAGCCCACCACCACGCACAGGATGACGTCGAAGATACCGATGAGGGCGTAGGGCGTGAGCTTGCCGAGCACGATCTCCATCGGCGCGATGGGCGAGGCCGCCAGACCCTCGAAGCTGCCTGACTCCCGCTCGCGCACGATGCAGCCGGAGGTCAGCAGTGCCGCCAGCATCATCATCAGCACCGCGATCAGGCCGGGCACGACGAAGTTGATGCTCTTCACCTCCGGGTTGTAGAGCACCCGCGGCTGGACCTCCAGCGCCGGCCATGCGGCGGTGGCGGGGAGGCCCGCGCGCCTCACGTGGCGCGCCGCCAGCTCGGCCGAGTGCCGACGCACCACCGCCTCCAGGTATCCGAGCGCAACGCCCGCGGTCTGCGAATCCGCCCCGTCCAGCAGCACCTGCACGCGGCCCGTGCCCCCGGAGGCGATCTCGCCGCCGAAGCCTGAGGGGATCACCAGCGCGAAGCGCACCCGGCCGCTCTCTACCAGGCGCTGCATCTCGCGGGTGTCCTCGACCAGCGCGTGCAGCATGAAGT
>JBNGDZ010000478.1:304-4004 GCA_049975765.1 Armatimonadota bacterium | reverse complement strand
GTCTCCGCTGCAGCAGGCCGGCAGTGTGCGCCCGGGCGACCGGGACGGAGAGGCATGAGATGCTGGGGATAGTCGCAGCGACTCGAAGGGCCACGGAGGCTGCTCTCGCCTCGGTTCGGGCGGGAAGGGAGGATCCGGGCGACATCCACTTCGCGGACGGACCTCGCTCGTCTTTCGGAGTGCTTCTGCCCGACGGAACGCCCGGCGGCTTCGCGTGGAACGAGGACCGCAGCACCTGTTGTGCGCTGGTCGGTGAGGTGCTGGATGCGGGCAGCCGCCAGGATGCTGCCGGGGGCGTCGGTGCCCGAGGCGACGGGGCAGCCATGCGCCTGCTGCGTCTCTGGGAGCAGCGTAGCGCTGAGATCATCCGGGATGTCAGCGGACTCTTCGCTGCAGCGATGTGGGAGCTCGAGGCCGAGCGGCTGACACTGCTGGGTGACTGGATCGGTGGAATACACCACCTCTACTATGCGCTGGCGGACGATGGGCTTGTCTTCGCTTCGGACATCCAGTCGCTTCTGAGGACCGGGACGTGGGGTGGTGCCGTGGGCGAAGCCGGGCTGGCGCAGTACCTGGACTTCGGACACATCCTCCCCCCCAACACCCTGTTCCAAGGGATCCACAAGCTCGCCCCCGGCTGCGTGTTGAGCTACGACAACGGCGACCTCCACGTGCGGCGGGTGTTCCGGCTCGACTTCACACCACAGTCGGATGATGACTGGGTCGAGCAGTTCCGCGACACACACCGACAGTCGATCGCCCGCTGTCTCTCGGGGCCGGACGAGGTGGGCGCGTTCCTCAGTGGGGGCATCGACTCCAGCCTCAACGTTGCCGCGATGAGCGACCTGAGCGAGACGCCTGTCAAGACCTTCTCGGTGACCTATCCTGGCGAGGACATCGATGAGGCCTACTACGCGCGGCTCGTCGCTGAGCGGTTTGGCGCGGATCACCACGAGCTCGCACTTGACTCCCCGGCGGTGCTCGATGAGCTTCCCCAGATGATCTGGGCACTCGGCGAGCCGGCTATGGACTACTCGTTTATCCCCACCTTCAACCTCGCTCGCTTCGCGCGACGGCACGTGAGGGTCGCGCTCTCCGGTGACGGGCCGGATCACCTTCTGGGTCGCCACCATGCTGTCGCGCTCGTCAGGCGAACGCTGGGAAGACTGCCCGGAAGCGGCCTGGTGGCATCCGCTCTGCTGGCGGGCGAGCGAGCGGCCGGCTGGAAGATCGCCGCCTGGCGCCGCCTGCGAGCAAGCGAGCGCGGCCGCTTGCTGTGGAAGGCGTTGCAGTCCGTCAGCGGGGATGCAGTCGAGGCCTATCTCTCGATCTATCGAGAGATCGCATACCGGGATCTGTTGCCGGAGGGGGCGCGCGCGATCACAGAGCGCGGCGCTGGGCACATCCTCGAACGGCCCCGCCTGGACGCCACCGTGACGGACACCGTGGACGGACAGGCAGGTGAGTTCGAGCGGATGATCGCTCTGGACCTCGCCATCGACGGCTCCTTCGGCGTGTTCGCGAAGGTGGGCAAGATGGCCTGGTATCACGGCCTGCAGATACGGGAGCCCTTCCTCGACGTGGCATTGTGTCGCCTGCTGGAACGGGTCCCATCAGACCTGAAGGTGAGGGGCTCCGCGCTGGATGTGGTCAGAAACCGCGCACGAACCAAGTACCTGCTATACGGGGCGGCAACAGGCCTGGTACCCGAAGAGGTGATCCAGAAGCCGAAGCAGGGCTTTCAGGCTCCCATTGCCCGCTGGCTTCGGGACTGGGTGGCGGACCGGAACGCCCGCTGTCTGCTTCCCAGCATCGTCGGCGGCACGCCATGGCTGGATGCGCGCCTGGTCGATAGGATCCTGCGCGAACATACCGAGGGGATCTACGACCACGGCACCCTCATCATGATGCTCGTCACCCTCGATCTGTGGCACGCGGTATTCGTCGAGGGGGACTGCAGCAGGCCCACCTGGACCTGGAGCGATCGGCTTAGGTAGTAGGCGTTACGCGGCATCTTCGGGGTCATGTAGGGGCCTCGGGACGTCTCTCCTACTTGGAACATCGTGACGTGGCGGTGGCGCTGTCCCTCACAACCATTCCTGCGCCCTCACAGAACGGGATAGGCGGGTTGACGAATCTTAACTTTCAGTTAAACCAGTATAGCGACTTGACGGAGCCCAGTCGCATGGCTATACTCTATAGCACAGCTTAGGAAGCACCCGATGCGGTTCTGGATTGCGGCCCCGGTTAGACTCCTCAAAGCGGCGGTCGCAATTGTCGTCTCTCTTGGCAACGCGCATGGGTTTGGGACCGGGCGGAGGCCGCCGGGCACCCAGACCCCTCGGGGTGAACCGCCGGTGCGGGCGAATGCATCGGCCATGTGTGGGTCCCTCGGACAGCACCGCCGGCTGGACGAGCGATGAGACCCAGGAGGGAGGGGCAGACTGCCAGTGCGCGGTAAGAACGGAAGCACAGTGCTGCTGGTTGAGGACGACGCAGACCTGGCTGCGGCCATCGGGAGGAAGTTCTCCTCATCGGAGTACCGCCTGCTACACACTCCGCTGGGCGGAGCAGCCCTCGAGTTGGTGCGGACCCGTCAGCCCGACCTCATGATCCTGGACCTCATGCTTCCGGACATGCCCGGAGAGGAGGTCCTGGCCGAGACTCGGGGCGAGAGCAACATCCCCGTGATCATCATCTCCGCCAAGTCCGAGGAGCACGACAGGATCAACGGGCTAATCACTGGTGCGGACGATTACGTTACGAAGCCGCTGAGTCTTAGTGAGCTCGTGGCCCGGGTGGAGGCCCTCCTGCGGCGTTCGCACATCGCGCCTGTGGCAAAGAGCAACGGGGATGGGCGCCCGACGATGTCGGCGCTCTCCTTCGGAGGCATCGAGGTGCTGCTCTCCGAGCGCGAGGCCCGTCTGGACGGCGAGCTGCTGGATCTGTCACCGACCGAGTTCAAGCTGTTGCGGATTCTCGTCGAGCGGGGAGGGACCGCTATCAGTGCGGACCGGATCGTTGACAGCGTCTGGAAGTACGACGGCTACGACCGGCACATCGTCGAGACGAACATCTATCGGCTTCGCAAGAAGATAGAGGAGGACCCGACGGACCCCCAGCGATTGATCACCGTCCGGGGCTTCGGCTACAAGCTGGTCTCCCCCGATAGCGCGTAGGTCTGGAGCCTGGCGGACCGAATCAGGGAACCGTCGAGCTGTTCCCCCCGCCGTCTGGAACGGGAACGATTCTGTAGCCGTAGCCGGCAACATGCATGATGCGCGTCGGGTGCAGAGGGTCTTCCTCCAGCGCATTGCGCAATCCCACGATCGCATCGCCCAGCGCGGACTGATCCCGTTCACCCTCGGGCCAGGCGCGTGCGACGAGCAGCTCGGGGGAGACGACGCGGGGGCAGTGCTCGATGAGCACGCGCAGCACTGAGGCCTGACTGGGCGGCAGTGCGATCTCGCGCTTGCCGACGCGCAGGGCGTGGGTGTTCAGGTCCAAAGCCAGATCCCCCAGCCGTAGCACGCGCTCCTCCCCGCTCTCACGTGCAGGTTGCTGCCTTCGGACACGTTGCACCGGCCTCTGGCCCAGCAGCCGCATGGCGCGAGCCACCACCTCGGAGGTGCGAAAGGGTCGGGTCACGTAATCATCAATATCGCGCAGAATACCGAGGAGTTCGTCCTCGGCCGGCGAG
>JBNGDZ010000478.1:0-294 GCA_049975765.1 Armatimonadota bacterium | reverse complement strand
AGCACCGGTGCCTGCGTGACGTACTGCAGCCGCTCGCACACTTCGACGCCGGAGCCGTCCTCCAGGGCCGCCCCCATCACGATGAGGTCCGGCTCACAGAGCTCAGTGAGATGAAGGGCGCGTCCACCCGATGGGGTGGCCACCACAGACAGACCTCTGGCCTCCAGCGCCTGTTGCAGGTGCTCCCGGACCTCTTCGTCTCTCTCTGCGACCAGGACTGTGGCGCTCATAGGTCCCACCGTCGGAACAGGCCTAAAGTGCCGGAGCTGGACAGGCGTTAGTTGCCCATTAGCT
>JBNGDZ010000477.1:2871-4039 GCA_049975765.1 Armatimonadota bacterium | reverse complement strand
AGCCGTGGCGTACCTGCGAACCCTGGCACGTCTCCGCGCACTTACATATCTCCGCGTAGGTCGGGCTTCCAGCCCGACCCCGCTGCTTCGGGCCGGCGAGCCACAGCACCCCCGGCCGGCCCTGGCCCACGGCTCGCGGTCCGCGGGTCTGCCGCGCAAGACCCGGCCCGTACGGGTGTTCCTGACCGGGCGGCCGGATCGGCGGACCGCAGGGGCAGAGACGCGAGACCGGACGACCAGCCCGGGCCGGGGCCCGGCTCCGGCTCAGATCCGTGGGGGACGACGGTGCGATCCACTGCGACGCGCAGGGAGGCACCATTGCCCGGCCGGAGCGGAACGCGGCCGGCGCCGCAGGGAGAGGAGACGGCTGCGCATGCCGCGCCTCCGAGCGGCCGCGAGGTCGCGGTGACGGAGACGGCATCGAAGCGGTCGCCGGGGCATCCACACCGGTCGCGCACGTCTCAGGTGCAGCCGCAGGCCCCCTCCGGTGGGGCGAGCATGACCGACAGCGCGGAGGCGGGCAACGGTACACGGTATGCACGCGGCAACGCCAAAGAGCCTCGCTCCCCCGCGCGCATCGCGGGAGCTGCCGACGCATCCGAGGACGTGCGGTCGGATCCTGCCCGGGACGGCATCTCCCGGAGGCTGTGGTTCCGTCATGATGCCGGCTCTCAGCCTGCGTTTGACGAGGTGGGCGGCTGGAAGCCGACCACAGGGGTGGAGGCCGTGCGCGTTCTCGATCCGCCGCGCGGTCTTCTCGAGAGCCTTCGTGACGGCGCCCAAGAGCGGCTGCACATCGAGCTTAGCCCTCCGGAGCTGGGGCGCTGCGAGCTGGAGCTGACCGTGCGCGACGGCGCGGTGCTAGCGGTTATCGTGGCGGAGCGGCCCGAGACGGTGGCGGCTATGCGCTCGGCGGAGTCCCAGGTGCGGGAGGCGCTGGCGGGCCACGACCTGCAGATGGCGGAGTTCGACGTGCGCGAGGGCGGCGCGGGTGACGCCCGGCATGCGCCACCGGACAGAACCGAGGGCCGCCAGGCGCCGCTGCCGCGCCTGTTGCTCGAGGGCCTGCCGGCCCGGAACGTCTGGCGACCGCCGGTAGGTGGCGCGGCCCGGCGCGTGGACCTGGTGGCATGACGCGGAGAGGAGCAATGCGATGAGGATCGACGCC
>JBNGDZ010000477.1:0-2861 GCA_049975765.1 Armatimonadota bacterium | reverse complement strand
ATCGACGCCGTGCAGCAGGGGACACAGGCGCAGTCCGGGACGGGCGGGACCTCCACAACGCAGGACTTCATGACGCTGCTGGTGGCGCAGCTACGGGCCCAGGACCCTCTCAGCCCCATGGATCCCGCCGACTTCACGAGCCAGCTCAGCCAGCTTCAGAGCGTCGCGGAGCTGAGCACGATCAGCTCGCTGCTGACGGAGCTGCGGAGCACACAGATGCTCAGTCCCGCGCTCTCTCTGATCGGCCGCACCGTGCAATGGTACGATGCGACCGGCGCGCTGCAGTCGGCGACCGTGGAGCACGTCGAGCTGTCCGACGCACACGCGGCTCTCGTGGCCGGCGGGCGTCGCATCTCGCTGGAGGATGTGGTCGCTGTCAGTTGATCGCCCCCGGAGGAGGCGAACCGTGCTAGCAGAGACGCTCGCGCTCACGCCGACGCAGGCACCGGAGACCGACCTGGTGGTCCCCGCACTGGAGGCGCTGGCGTGCGCCGCTGCAGGCGACCTGCCGACGGCAGCCGCGGTGGTGACCGAGCAGGCCACCCTCGTGCTGGACTGCGATGTGGCGCTCGTGGTGTCGCCGGCCAGCGAAGGCGAGGCCGTACAGATCGCAGGCGCGTGGCCCGATCGCGCGGGATGCGGCGATCCGCCGGGGGTGGCCCGGACCGTAGCCGAGCACGCGGCTGGCCTCGGGATGACCTCATGGCGGCCCGTGCCGCTGCAGGTCGAGAGTGAGGTGTCGCTGGCTCTGGTCGTGGCCAGCCGCGGCGACGAGCCGTGCCGGCAGATGCACCTGATGGAGCCCTTCGCGCGGTCGGCGGCGGTGGCGCTGTCGGCCGCTGAGCCGTGCGGCGCCTGGCCGCCCTCGGCGCGCGTGCGGGAGTTCGAGCGAATGCGCACCGTCGGCGAGCTCACCTTCGGCGCGTCACACAGCCTCGCCAACGTCTTCGGCGGCATCCTGGGGAGCCTGCACTTGCTGCGCGAGGCCGTGGACGAGCCGCGCAGCTCGAAGCTTCTCGACCGCGTCGCGCGCTCGGTCTCCGAGGGCATCGACCTGATCGGGCCGCTCCAGGCCTTCGCCGCCGGCCCCGTGGAGGCTGAGATGGGCCCGGTGGACCTGAGCGAGTTGGCCGCGGAGGTGGTGGCGCTGCTCAGCGCCATCTGCGGCTCATGGCCGCAGTGCGCGGGCCTTGAGCTGCACACGAGGCTGGCCGAGGACTGCCCCGCCCGGGGGGACCCACGCCGGCTCTCGCTCGCTCTGACTCGGCTGGTCGGCAATGCCATCGAGGCGGTGGGGGGGACCGGCCGCATCGTCGTGGAGACGGCGATGGACGGGACGTTCAGCCGGGTGCGCGTGATCGACGACGGCCCGGGCATGGACAAGCAGGCAGCTCGCAGAGCCACCGAGCCGTTCTTCACCACCGCGCCGGCGACCCATAGGGGCCTGGGACTGACGCTCGCCCGCGGCGTGGCGGTCGCACACTGCGGCAGTCTGAAGATACTCAGCGACCCTTCCGGTGGGACCGCGGTGAGCCTGCAGGTCCCCGCCAGCCCGCCGACCGAGGCTTTCGCTCGCGGCAACGCGGGTGAGCGGACGCAACCGAGCATTGATCCGAAAGGAGCGCGACGATGAACAGAGCCCTGTTCGCAGGACTGTCGGGCACGCTCGCATTTCAGGAGCGGATGGACGTGGTCGGCAACAACATCGCCAACGCCAACACCGTGGGCTACAAGGAGAGCCGCACGGCCTTCGCGGACGCCCTCTACGAGACGATCGAGGGCGGCCGATCCGGCGGACAGGCCGGGATCGGCGGCTCCAACCCCGTGCAGATCGGCAGCGGCGTCTCGCTGGGCGCCGTCAGCGTGCAGCACGCGCAGGGCTCGCTGGAACGCACCGGCCAGCGGCTCGACTGCGCCGTGGAGGGCGAGGGCATGTTCGTCCTTAGCGACGGGCAGGGGCGCTACTTCAGCCGCGACGGCTCCTTCACCCTGGACAACACCAACACGCTTGTCTCCTCCTCCAGCGGCCACGCGGTCGTCGGCTGGAAGGCCACCGACGGGCAGGTCGATGCAAGCGGCGACCCGGCGCGGCTGAGCTTCGATATCAGCGCGTTGGCCCCGCCCATCGCCAGCTCGGAGGCGACTATCATCGGCAACCTCGACAGCACTGCCGCCGCGGGGGATTCTCTGGCAACCACAATCTCCATCTACGACTCCCTCGGCGAGGCGCACGAGCTGGAGCTGACCTTCACCAAGACCGCCACCGTCGGCGAGTGGGAGTGCGAGGCCGCATGTGAGGGCAGCACCGCCACGACCACCATGCAGTTCGACAGCTCCGGCGCGCTGACGACCGGGGGAAGCCTGCCGATCGACGTGGCGCTGACCAACGGTGCGGCCAGCCCACAGGCGGTGACCGTGGATCTCTCCGACGTCACCTGTCTCGCGCAGGCGGACACCGTCGCGGCGCAGTCGCAGAACGGCTGCGCGGCGGCGTCGTTGGTCTCCGTCGAGATGTCTGGGAACGGCCTCGTGATGGGCCACTACTCGGACGGTCGCAGCAAGACCCTGGGGCAGATCGCCATGGCCGGCTTCACCAACCCCGGCGGCCTCCGCCGGGTGGGCAACAACCTGTTCGCCGAGGGCCCGGCCTCCGGCAGGGCCTCCATCGGCACGGCGGGCACCGGCGGGCGCGGGGGCATCGTGGCCGGCAGCCTGGAGATGTCCAACGTCGATCTCACGCGCGCCTTCGTGGATATGATCACCACCCAGCGCGGTTTTCAGGCCTCCACCCGGGTCATCGCCACCGCGAACGAGATGATGGATGAGGTCGTGCGGCTCATCAGGACGTAGGGAGCGGCGGA
>JBNGDZ010000476.1:0-4058 GCA_049975765.1 Armatimonadota bacterium | reverse complement strand
AGCGAAGCTCGCGTGGAGGGGTCGGACCACCGTCCGGCCCGGCGTTGTCTTGCGGGAAGAAGAGCTGCTCGACGTAGAGATCGGAACGGGCGGGAGCGTAGTTGCACGCCCTCCAAACGGTAGTGCGAACCTGCGTGCGGCGTGGCCTCTACCCAGGTGCTGTCGGAGGGGCGTCTGCCGGAGGGAGGGCTGGTGAAGGGGAATCAGTCCGGGAAGACCTGGCATTGTGGACAGAAGTACGTCGACCGGCTGGCGACCGCGATGCGCTCGATGACACCATCGCAGCGAGGGCACTCGCCGCCCTCCTCGCGGTTGCCCATCAGCCAGTCCTCAGGGATCTCGCCGCCGGCTGTGCGTGCCTCGGTCGTGACCTCGACGACCAGCTTCATTGCGTCATAGAGCTCTCGGACGCCGCTGTCGTCGAGATTACCGAGGGTGGTGCGCGGCTGCAGGCCCACCTGGAAGTCGATCTCGTCGGCGAGGATGTTGCCGATCCCCGCCAGCATGCTCTGGTCGAGGAGCGCGGACTTGAGCATCGCGTCGCGACCCCTCACGACCAGCTGAAAGCCCTGCCGGTCTACGCGGGCGGCGTCGGGGCCAAGGTCCTGCGCGGCCACGAACTCGTCCACGCTCCCGGCAAGGCTGATGCGACCAAGGCGACGCTGGCAGTCGTAGGCCAGGTGGAAGCCGTTCTTGAAGCTGATGAGCATCCGGTCGTGCTCGGGGTCGTCGGCGAGGTGCTTGAAGTAGACCAAGTGGCCGGTCATGCCGAAGTGCAGGCACAGCCACCGTCCGGGCTGCACGTCGGCGAAGAGCCACTTGCCGTGGCGGTGCGTGTCCACGAGACTGCCGCCCACCAGGGCCTCGCGGAGGTCGCTCCCCGTCAGGTCGCCCAGCAGCACCATGTCGTCTCTCGCCTCCACGCCGGCGATCGTCTTGTGGAGCGAGGTGGAGTAGAGGTACTGGCGGAAGGCCTCCACGTCAGGCAGCTCCGGCATCGGTGTCATCACCCGTGGCGCCCGCGATCCGGTTGTAGAGCCAGGCGAAGATCAGCCCGAAGGCCAGTCCGTCAGCGATGCCCCACAGCACTCCCAGAAGGCTGCCCAGCGGCGTGGCCGCGTAGCCGGGATAGGTCTGGCTTAGCAGGCCTATCTGGGCGCCGACGTCTCCCTGGACCATGATCCACAGGGCCAGCAGCGGCAGGGCGAGGCCCCACAGGATGCCGGTGGTGAGTCCGAACGCCCACACGTTCAGTCGCATCTCTGAGTCTCCCCGTCGCGGTCTGTGTCGTCCTTGTCCGCATCACCCCACAGGCCCCAGCCGGCCTCGCGGGCCTCGCGTTGCAGCCGCAGCAGCTCATCCTGGTGGCGCACGTTCGGGGGGTATGTGACGGCCTGTGCCATCCCTCGACGGACCAGCTCGGCGTTGACGAAGGTGTCATCCACGTAGACGTAGGCCAGCAGTCGGCCGTAGCGATCGCGCTCCTCGACGTCGAGCACCAGTGTGAGGCTCCTGCCCTCCACCAGCTCGCGGTTGGCCCGGGTGGCGGCCTCAGCCCAGGCCTCCACAGGGCGCATCTCCGGGGTATCGATGCCGATGTAGCGCACGTGCTCGCCGTCCGCGAGCTCGATGGTGTCGCCGTCGATGACGCGCGCACAGAGGGCCTCGAAGCTGTTTGGGGGGCGCGCCTCCTCGCGCTCCGCCTGCCTTTCAGGGACCTCAGCGGGCTCCGCGTCAGTCGGCGGCTGGCGGGGGTCGGCAGCGGGCGACCGGCCATCCTCGGGGACTTGTGGTGCGTCCGGAGCACCGGGATGGCCGCTCGCGTCCTCGGCAGCGCGCTCGATCTCCGGGGCCGGGGGCGGCGCCGCGGCATCCTCGCGGACAGGGCAGCCGGCGATGAGGATGCCGATAAGCGTGGCGGCGATCAGCCTCGGGAGCTTACGCATCGAGATCAGCCTCGACAAGTGCGTCGGCGACGAAGGCGCAGAGACCGCTTCTGTAGAATGTCTTCGCGGACGGCGGCCGTGCTCCTTCCGCGGGCATCGGCCGTGGAACACTTCAGTCGGGAGGTGCCGACGATGAGGCAAGGAGCGCTGCTGCTTGTGCTGGCCGGAGTGCTGTGCGCGGGGGCGGAGGCGGCGGAGGTGCGCGATGTGAGCCCGGAGGAGGCCCAGGCATGGCAGCGCTGGGCCATCCCGCTGCCGAAGCAGATCAGCATCTCTCGCAAGCTGAATGCCGCCCCCGCGCAGATCGGCATCCGCCTGCGGCGCGACGCCACTGAGCCTGAGGAGGCGGCTGCCGCGCAGCTCGAGGAGCTGCTGGGCGGGCAGGAGCGCCTGGCCGCGGCGGATCAGCTCGTCCGCATCGTCATCGGCGTGTGTGATGACGAGGGCATGGTGCGCGGCCGCAAGGCCATCGACCCAGAGCGCCTGCGGCGCCTGCCCAACTCCGATCAGGCCTACGCCATCGTCCCCCTGGGCGACAGCGAGCTGGTGCTGACGGCCCTGACGCCGGCGGGCGTCTACTACGCCGCCCAGACCCTGCGCCAGCTCCTGGAGGCCACGATCACCGGCGGCCGGGTGGAGGTCCCGCTGGCCGAGGTTCTCGACTGGCCGGACCTGTCCGAGCGCGGCGAGTGGGGCGGCTCCAGCGTTCGGGACATCGAGATGCTGGCCGCACACAAGATGAACCTGGTGGAGACGCATGTGGGGCTGCACGTGCGCGAGGACGGCACCACGGAGGTGACGATGAGCGCCGAGGACCGGGCGCGCGCCCGCGCCAACGCCCTGAACCTGGTGCCCATCATTACCCACCTCGAGCACCTCAAGCGCACCGGCCTCTACGACGTGTATCCGGAGCTGGCCGGCGAGGGCTACGACATCGAGACCGCACCCCGGGGCCTCATCGCCCCCTGTGCGAGCAACCCCAGATTCGTGGACATTCTCGCCGGCTGGATGGACGGGCTGGCGTCGCTGGAGGGCGTGACGGACATCTGCGCCTGGCTCAGCGAGTCTCACGTGCAGTGCGAGTGCGAGGAGTGCCAGAAGGTCGGGCAGTTCGTCCTGGAGACCCGGGCGCTGGTGAAGGCCTACAGGCAGATAGAGGGCGACCACCCGGACGTGGGCCTGCGCATTCTGCTCACTCAGGGCAGCTACGAGACCAACGACAAGGTCCTGGAGGAGGTTCCGCCCGACATCGGAGTCACCTACTACCATGGCGGGCGGACCTACGACAGCTCACGGGACGAGATGATCTACCCGCTGCTGGAGGACTACGCCGCCGAGGGCCGGTGGCTGGGCTGCTATCCCCAGCTCACCGCGTCCTGGCGGATCGTGTGTCCCTGGACCGGCCCGCAGTTCATCCACTACCGCATGAACGAGTTCGTCAATGACGGCCTGGAGTGCCTGTGCGGCTACGCGACGCCCGACAACATCTGCTACGAGTTCAACGTGATCGCCGCCGCGGAGTGGTCGTGGAACGCCGGCGGCCGCAGCCCGCGGGAGTTCGCCGCCGCATACTTCACCCGCCGCGGCTTCGAGGACCCGGACGCGGCCGCCGAGTGGGCGGTGCGCATGGGTCCGGTGGGCTGGGACCTCTACGGCTCGCGCGTGCCCTACTCGGCCTTCTTCGGCCGCGCTGCGGCGATCGTCAAGGGCCGCACCGTGCCGACGCTGGGCGAGGGGATGTACCGCTACTTCCCGACGCTGCAGCGCCTTGACGAGGACATCGAAACCTGCCGCTGGGCGGCGGAGACTGCCCGGGTGTGGCAGGCCCCGACGCTGGTGGCGGAGGCCGAGACCATCGGTGGGATGCTGCGGATGCTGCGGGGGATCTACGACATGACGGTGGTGCTCAGCAGGGAGACTCCGGAGCCGGCGCAGACGCGCCAGCGCCTCAATGAGCTGATGTATGAGATGGCCCTGGCCTCCCAGCAGGCCACCACCGGGCTGCGGAACTGGAGGGACTCGCTGGAGGGCTGGGACGGAGCGGCGCGCTTCGACGACACCATCGAGGTCATCGACCAGACCGCCTCGGAGATCGGGGAGTTCATGCAGCAG
>JBNGDZ010000475.1:0-4082 GCA_049975765.1 Armatimonadota bacterium | reverse complement strand
GCGGTGAACTGCTCGTCCTCCACGATCACGGCGGCCCCCGCCTCGGCCAGCGGCTCCGCGTTGAGCCGCTGGTGTCCGCCCGCAAAGGGGTAGGGCACCACGATCATCGGCACGCCGTGCAGGCACAGCTCGGCCAGGCTGCCGGCGCCGGCCCGGGTAACGGCCAGGTCGGCCGCGGAAAGCGCCGGGCCGGGGTTGGGCAGATGCTCGATGAGATGGTAGCGCTCCGGCGAGCCCAGGCGCTCCGCCTCCTGGCGCAGAGTCTCGTAGTCGAGCGAGCCGGAGAGGTGCACGACCTGCGGGTCATTCGCAGCGAGCAGGCCCGGCAGCGCGTCAATGACGGCGGTGTTGATGCGCCGGGCCCCCTGACTCCCTCCGGTGACCAGGATCGTTGGCAGGCCAGGCTCGAGCCCGAGCTTTCGCACGGCGTCGTCACTCGTGGCGTGGGCGACCTCAGCGCGGACCGGGTTGCCGGTCACCACGGCGTCGCGTGAGAGCTGCTCCGCCGCCTCCGGAGAGCCCGCGGTGATAGCTTCGGCCCAGCGCGCCAGAAGGCGATTGGCCCGGTCGGGCCTCACGTCGGAGGCGTGCAGGATCAGGGGCACGTGCGCGATGCGCGCTGCCATGCCCACGGCCGCACCCACATAGCCCCCGGTGCTGAAGATGGCGTGCGGCTGGCGGGCGCGGATGATGCGCCGCGACTGCCCGACCGACCGCGCCAGGGCGACCAGGCCCCCCAGCGTGTCCAGCGAGAGGCGATAGGGCAGCGGACGGGCGTCGATGAGGCTGTGCGGTAGCTGGCGCTGGGCCAGTATGCGCTCATCGACGCGGCCCCGCGCGCCGACGAAATGCACCTGGGCGTCGGGCATCAGCGCCTCGACCTCCCGCGCGACCGCCACGCACGGGAAGAGGTGCCCCGCGGTGCCGCCGCCGGCCATCAGCAGGCGCACGGCGCTCACCGCTCGGCCCGCCTCCCGTAGCGTGAGACCGCCAGCACCATACCCACCGCCACGGAGGCCGAGAGCAGGCTGGTGCCGCCGTCGCTGATGAAGGGGAGCGTGAGGCCCGTGCAGGGCATGCACGAGGAGTTGACGGCGATGTGCGCGATACTCTGCAGGCAGAGCATCGCGGCCACACCGGCCGCGAGGTAGAAGCCGTAGGGTGTGCTGCTCCGCCGGGCGATATGCAGCGCGCGCCAGGTCAGAAGCACGACGGCGGCCATGACCACCAGGCCCCCGATGAGGCCCAGCTCGCAGCCGATGACCGAGAAGATGCTGTCGGTGTGGGGGGCCGGCAGCCACCGCCACTTGTCGGGCGACATGCCGAGCCCCATCCCCGTGATCCCCCCGCGGGCCTGGGCGATGAGCATGTTGATGATGTGATAGGACACATCGCGGGCGGCGTGCTCGGGATCGAGGAAGGCCACCACTCGCCGCCAACGGTAGGGCTCCTGGTACGCCAGCACCAGGCCCATCGTCAGCCCGCCCAGGCCCAGGGGAATCAGCGTGATGAGCCTCATGCCGGCGAAGAACAGCACGGAGAGCGTGATAAGCCAGAACATCGTGGCCATGCCCTGATCGCGCTGCATGAGCATCAGGACGGTTATCAGGCCCGTGACCAGCAGCACGGCACCGTAGGCGGCCGGCTCGCGGTCACGGCCCTCGTCCTTTCGCGCCAGCACCGCCGCCAGCAGCGCGATGAACGCGATCTTCATCAGCTCAGAGGGCTGGAACTCAGGCAGCCCGGGAAGCTTCAACCACCGCGGCGCGCCGCCGTGGCTGACGCCCCATGGCGAGAAGAGCGTCAGCCCCACCAGGACCAGGCAGACGAAGAAGAGCCACCCGCTCCACCTGCGGATCGTCTGTGGCCGCAGGAGGCTGACCAGGAGCATGGCGATTACGGCCCCGGCCACGTAGATCGAGTGCCGGATGAGGTGCTCGTAGGGATCACCTGGCATTCCCATCGGGTCGGGCCTGCCCGCAAAGGGGAAGCTGGCCGAGAACACGAAGACGATGCCGGTGACCATCAGCGCCCACACGCCCAGGAAATACTGCCGGTCCATGGGGCCTGCGCGGGGCGCAGGATCGGCGGATGGGTGCTGGCTGCGGTCTCGTGCTGCGGCGGTCACGTGCACTCACTCCGACTGCAGCGATCTGACGCTCTCACGGAAGACCTCTCCGCGGCGCTCGTAGTCCTCGAACATGTCGAAGCTGGAGCAGGCCGGTGCCAGGATGACGGCGTCACCCGGTCGTGCCATCTCCCTGGCGCGGCGCACGGCCTCCCCCATGCTCTCGGCGCGCTCGAAGCCGCCGGCCATCAGCGCCGCGATGCGGTCTGCGGCCTCCCCAATGAGAACCACCCCACGCGGGCGCTCTCGAAGCAGTTCAGCAAGCTCCCTCAAGTCCGCCCCCTTGTCCTTGCCGCCCACGATGGCCACGAACGGCTGTGGCATCGACGACAGGTCGGCGAGCGCCGCGCTGGGATTGCTGGCCTTGGAGTCGTTGATGAATGTGACCCCTCCGATCTCCCCAACGACCTCCATGTGATGCTTCGGCGGGCGGTACCGGACGATGGCCTCGGCGATGGCCACGGCCGGCGCGCCGGCCAGGCTCGCGATGGCGGAGGCCACCAGCACGTTGGTGAGATGGTGGCGCCCCGGCAGAGGGAAGGCCTCCGCCCGGCAGACCTGCTCCTCCCCCTCGATACGCAGCACGATCAGCCCGTCGCGCACGGTGGCATGGGCGTCGGGAGCCTGCAGCGACACCGTGACCTTCCGGCCGGCGGAGCCATGAGCCACCTGCCGCGCGGCCTCGTCATCGAGATTCACCACCGCGATGTCGTCGGGGCGCTGGTTCTCAAAGAGGCGGGCCTTAGCGGCCCGGTAGGCCTGGAAGCTCGGGTGACGGTCGAGGTGATCGGGCGTGATGTTCAGCACCGTCGCCACCCGCGCTCGGAACTGATCGATGCCCTCGAGCTGGAAGCTGCTGATCTCCACCACCGCCGGCGCTTCGGCGGTGGCGTGCGCCAGCTCATCCGCCAGCGGGTTGCCGATATTCCCCGCCAGGATGTGCCCGATTCCCGCCTCGCGCAGCATCGCCGCGATCAGCCGGCAGGTGGTGCCCTTGCCGTTGGTGCCGGTGACCCCGATGACCGGAGCCGGGCAGAGACGCCACGCCAGCTCCAGGGTGCCGATGACCTCAACTCCGCGCGCCCGAGCCGCCACCAGCGCCTCATGCTCCCACGCCACGCCGGGGCTGGACACGATCAGACTCACGCCCTGGATCTGGTCGAAGCGCTCAAAGCCGGTGACCGGGTCCGCCCCCAGAGCCTCGGCCTCCGCGAACGCCTCGGCAAGTGCGTCGCGAGACTGGGCGTCGGCAAGCGTCACCTCCGCACCGGCCTCGGCCAGGCGGCGGAGACAGGCCATGCCGCTCCGCCCGGCCCCGATCACGGCCACCGGCCGACCTGCAAGAGATCGCCTGAAGGCCTCGATCTCCTCCTCTGTTCGCGTCGGCTGCAGGCTCATCAGTCGCGTTCGCTCACAAGACCAGCGCGCTCGCCAGCAACAGGCCCGTCGCCGTCAGGCCAGTGCCGATGATCCACAGGCGCACGACGATGGTCGTCTCCTCCCAGCCGGAGAGCTCAAGATGATGGTGCAGCGGCGCCATGCGCAGCACGCGGCGGCCGGTGAGCCGGAAGCTGACCACCTGGGCGATTACGGAGAGAGTCTCGATGACGAAGACCAGGCCCACCAGCGCCAGAAGCAGTTCGACGCGGGCGGCCACGGCGATCCCCCCCAGCGCGGCACCGAGCCCGGTGCTGCCCACGTCGCCCATGAACACCTTCGCAGGTGCAGCGTTGAGCCAGAGGAATCCCGCCGCCGCCCCCGAGACCGCCAGGGCCATCAGCGCCAGGTCGATGTGGCCGAGCATCCAGCAGCCGCCGGCGAGGCCGATGCCGCAGAGGGCGGTGAGGCCACCGGCCAGGCCGTCGAGGCCGTCGGTGAGGTTGACGGCGTTGGCGCTGCCGAGCAGCACGATGGCGGCGAAGACCCACCACCCCCAGGTCGTGGCTTGGAGGGA
>JBNGDZ010000474.1:0-4099 GCA_049975765.1 Armatimonadota bacterium | reverse complement strand
CTGCAGCTCCAGCCGGCGCTGGAGCTGCGCCGCTGCGTGCGGGCGATTACCGGCGCGCGCCTGCCGATGGCGCCCGCCGCCGAGGACCCGGGTGGCGACCTCATCCTGGTCGGCGCAAGCTCCCTCACCGCGGACCTCGGCCTGCCGGAGGACCTGGCCGGGGACGAGTTCATCATCCGCGCCGCGCCCGGGAGGCTGGTGCTCTTGGGCCACGACGCGCTGCTGGGCGGCGATGCGGGCGACGCCTTCAGCCCAGGCCGCTGCAAGTCGGGCACGTCGAACGCCGTCCACGCCTTCCTGCATGACCACTGCGGCGCCCGCTGGCTGATGCCGGGGCGGCTGGGTGAGGTGCTCCCCGACCACTCCACGCTGGAGGTCCCGGCCATCGACCGCCGCGAGCAGCCCTGGCGCATCTACTCCCTGGGCTCTCTCTCCCGCGAGAGCGAGTGGGCCGCTCGCCACCTCATCGGCAGCCGAGTCTTCATCATGCACCGCGGCGGGCACCTGTGGTACTCCCTGGTGCCGGAGGAGCAGCACTTCGCCGAACATCCCGAGTGGTTCGCGCTGATCAAGGGGCGGCGGCAGGGGCAGGGCAATCACCTGTGCACCACCAACCCGGAGGTATTCAACCTGGCGCTGGATGGCCTTCGCGAGCTCTTCGACGCCGGCTACGAGTGGGTGGAGCTGGGCCAGAGCGACGGCTACCAGCGGTGCCGGTGCCCGGAGTGCGAGGCCCTCGACGAGTACTGTGAGGCGGTCGGGTACTGGGTGCCGGGCGTGCCTGCCGACCGCGTGCATCTCTTCCACGACGCCCTGGCCCGGGCGGTCGCGCAAAGTCACCCGGGCCGGACGGTCCTCATCATCTCCTACGGCCCCACCGGCGAGGTCCCCGCCGCCATCGAGCGCCTCGGCGACAACGTGGCCATCGAGTTCACGCACAACCCGCAGTCGCTGATCGACCGGTGGACCGACTACCATGACCGCTTCACCGCCTACGTCTACTGGTTCGGCCTCTACCAGCGCATGGGCTTCGGGCCCAAGAGCTCGCCTCAGCATGTGGCCGACGAGGTGCGGCGGATGCGTCAGGCCGGCGTGGAGGCCTTCTACCTGTGCGGCGGCGGTGAGTGCTGGGCCACCGAGGCCCCCGCGTACTACGTTTACTCCCGCCTGCAGCGCGACCCTGAACTGCAGGCCGACGCGCTGGTCGATGAGTTCTGCCGGGCCCTGTTCGGGCCGGCCGCTGAGGCCATGCGGGAGTACTTCGACACGCTCTACCAGGCCGCGGAGCGCTACAGGGAGATCACTCACCAGGAGCCGCGGATGGGCCGGCCCTTCGCCGGCAGGCGACTTGAGACCAGCGACATCTACGCCGAGTGCTTCCCGCCTGCCATGATGCAGCGCTGCGTGGAGTTGCTTGACCGCGCGGAGGCCGCGGCGGATGACGCGCAGGCCCGCCAGCGCATCGCGTTCTTCCGGGATGGCTTCGAGTTCGTGCGCATCACCGCGCAGTGCTTCCGAAGCCTGCGGCGATGGCGAGAGAATCCCGCCGCCCGCACGCGGGACGCTCACCGGGATCTGCTGGCCGAGCGCGAGCGGTTCGTGGACGCCATGCTGCAGCGGCAGGCGGCCCGCGGCGGCGACCTGCCGCCGGTGTTCAATGCTTCCAGGGAGGTGCTGCTGCACGGCCCCCGGGAGCGCTACGAGGAGCTCTACGAGCCCCTGCAGTGACAGCCGGGCGCCCGCCGAGACCGTGACGCTCGCCCTGTCGTCCCTGCGAGCGCGCCAGGCCCGGACCTGCAGGCGGCACGCAGGTATCGCCGCCGCGGGCAACGAATCACCGGCCCGACACCGAGATGCCACGAAGTGAGGGAGCAGTCATGAAGAGAGCATTGATCGTCTGGGGCGGCTGGGAGGGTCACGAGCCGCAGCAGGTCGCCGAGATCCTGGCCGAGGCCCTGACCGACGAGGGCTTTGAGGTCGAGGTCGCCGATACGCTGGACGCCTTCCGCGACGAGGACAAGCTCAGGGGCCTCGACCTGATCGTCCCGGAGTGGACCATGGGCGAGATCACGGCCGAGCAGCTCAACCCGGTGCTGGCGGCGGTCGAGAGCGGCGTGGGCATCGCCGGGCTGCACGGCGGCATGGGCGACGCCTTCCGGCAGTCCACGCAGTGGCAGTTCATGGTCGGCGGGCAGTGGGTGGCGCACCCCGGCGGCGCGGGCGTGACTTACGAGGTCGAGATCATCGCGCCCGACGACCCCATCGTCGAGGGCATCGACGACTTTGAGGTCACCAGCGAGCAGTACTACATGCACGTGGACCCCAACAACGAGGTGCTGGCCGTCACCTACTTCCCGGACTACGGCGACGCCCCGGTGCCGGTGGTCTGGAAGAAGATGTGGGGGGAGGGTCGGGTGTTCTACTCATCGTTGGGCCACGATGCGCAGGTCGCGGCCCAGGAGGAGCCGCTGACCATCATGACCCGCGGCATGAGGTGGGCCGCACGGGACCTGTAGTCAACCCAAACGCGTAGGCCGGGCTTCCAGCCCGGCGCCCCGATCAGTCTGCGCGACCGAACGCCAATGAGGAGACTCCGACAGATGCCGATGACGTCCGGAATCATGTGGATGGGTGCGATCTACCCGCCGGTGTGGCACGACGAGGAGCTGACGCCGGCGGAGCTGTTCGGCAACCTGAAGGGCATGGGCCTCGAGACCATCGACATCTTCGCCCGCGCCGCCGAGCACTATGGCGTTGACACCCTGGCGAACGCGCTCGAGGACAGCGGCCTGGGCTGCGCCTGTTACTACATCTCGGCCGACCTGGTCAGCGATGATCCGCAGAGGCAGCAGGCCGCCGATGAGGCGTTCCCCAGGGGCATTGAGGCGGCCCGGCGGCTCGGCGCGCCCGTCTGCTTCACGCACGGGTCGCAGCACGCGCACAGGGGCGAGGAGAACTTCCAGCGCTACATGGAGCGCCTCGGCGAGAAGCTGCCGCTCTTCGACGAGGCCGACCTGACGCTGGTGATCGAGAACGCCGGCTGGCTGCTGCACACCGCAGATGACATGGTGCGGGCCTGCGAGACGCTGGGCGATGACGGGCTGCGGCTGTGCCCCGACGTCGGCAACTTCACGCTCTGGGGCCAGGACGAGATCGACGCCGTGCGGCGATGCCTGCCCTGGAGCGCGCACTTCCACATCAAGGACATCGCCGAGCTGTGGGAGGAGGACGGCAATCCGCGGGGCAGGGAGGGCATTCTCGGCCACGGCATTACCCCGGTGGCGGAGATCATCGGGATCCTCAAGGCGGAGAGTTGGGACGGGGTTCTGGCCTGGGAGCCCGGCCCGCAGGACGAGGAGGGTGTGACGGCGAGCATCCGCGAGCTTCTGCGCCTGATCGGCTGAACGCATCGGAGGAGGGAGATCGATGGCGAATGTGCTGGTGACCTACTTCAGCAAGACGGGAAACACGGCGGCCATGGCCGAGATCATCGCGAAGGCCGCCGGCGAGGTCGAGGGCGTGGAGGTGGACCTGCGCGAGGTCGCCGACGTCTCCGCCGACGACCTGCTCGACTACGATGGCATCGTCATGGGCTCACCGGTCTACTACGGGACCATTGCCGCGCCGCTCAAGCAGCTCATCGACGAGTCCGTGAAGCACCACGGGAAGCTGGAGGGGAAGGTGGGCGGCGCGTTCTCGTCCTCGGGCGTGATGGGCGGCGGCAACGAGACCACGCTCACGCACATCCTCGGCTGCCTGCTGGTACACGGGATGATCGTCAAGGGCGTCTCCCGCGGCCCGCACTACGGCCCCACCTGCGAGGGCGCCCCCGACGAGGACGCGCGCAAGCACTGCAGCAGCTACGGTCGCGCCATCGCCGAGCTGTGCCTGAAGCTGTTCGGCTGAGCGGGACGATGTGAGGCGTCCTCGCCCGCCTGTGGGGCCGCTGCTGTGGCGTTCGCCGTATGGAGGGGCCGTTGCCGTGCGGAGCGGCGGGGCTTCAGACCCGCCCAACGGCGTCGGGCTGGAAGCCCGACCTACGCGTTGACCCAACGGCGTCGGGCTGGAAGCCCGACCTACGCGTTGAGGGGGGCGTTGC
>JBNGDZ010000473.1:0-4110 GCA_049975765.1 Armatimonadota bacterium | reverse complement strand
GTAGTAGTAGGCCGTCTCGGGCTCCCCGCGGGTGCGCTCCAGCAGGCTCTGCACCCGCACCGCCCCGGCGTAGCGTTCCGCGCGCAGACGCAGGCGATAGCCCTCGCCGAGCGCCAGCGTGGCCTGCAGCATCCCATCGCCGGCGGTTCTGTCGAGCACGCGCGCGTCGCTGACCCAGCGACTGAGCGGGCGCGAGCCCAGCTCCGCAGTCACGGTGAAGCGCAATTGCCGGCCGTCCCGCCAGCGAACGCGCAGAGCGGGCTGAGGCTCAGAGGTATCGAGGATCAGCTCCTGCGCCCGGGCAGGTGCGATGAGCATGACGATCGTGACCGCTGCGGCGATGGCGCGTGGCATTGCTGCTCCTTCCATGCTGGTTGCGAGTCTCAGAGGCCGGTCATCAATGCCGCGCGGCCTCCCGACCGCACAATGTTCATGACGGCCCGACTCAGTCGGCCGGCTGGATTGCGACGTCATCGACCCACACCTTCCCGAGACGCATGCCCTCATCCGCGTAGCCCTGCAGGCCGATCTTGAGGGCGAACTTCCTCGTGTCGAACCAGGTGGTGAAGGTGGTCTCATAGCGGCGCCACCGGTCGGTCGGGGTGATGCTGCTCAGCCCGCTTCTCAGCAGGTGCCGGTTGCCGGGCGCAAAGCCCTCCGACCAGCCCTGAAACTCCACGACCACGCCGGGCGCGTCGCTCTTGAGGTGGAAGCTGCATCGGTAGGTCGTCTCCGGGTCCACGTCGTAGGCGTCGGTCCCGTGCATGCCTCCCTCCTCACTGCCGTGGATCAGTGCCGCGTTGATCCAGCGGCGGTCGCCATGCGTGGGGTGATCGGGGTTGTGATACCACTCAGTGGCGTGGAGGCAGGCGCTGCGCCGCCCGGAGTGGGCGTCATCGGACACGATCAGCTCCGCCTCCCCGGCGCCGGTATACAGCGACCAGCCGACTGGGCTCCCGTCCGAGAGCCGTTCCACGGAGCCGTTGACGACACCGGCTGCCAGCGGGCGCGGCGTCACCGGCGGCCTGGGCTGAACCTCATCGGGCGGTTTGAAGCCGGTGACGTCCGCACGTGCCTGCGCCACCATGGTGGAGGCCAGATGCACGGCCAGATCTGTATCGCCGGCGACCGCGCCGAGTCGCTCCACGGCGCGCTCGAGCTCATCCACCATGCCGAGGGCCTTCTGAGCGTCGAACCGCACCCATCCGCGCTCCGCCTCGTAGAGGTGCCGTCGGACGGCGATGAGGCGCTCCTGGACATCGTGGGCGGCATCTGGCGCTCCCTCACCCCAGCACAGTCGCAGGGCGTTGCGGATGGAGCGATCGGGATCGTAGGCGCCGGGGTTCCACATGTAGTCCGCGAAGGTCATCATGCCGGGCAGGTAGTGGGGCGTGGCGTTGGCGTTGAGGTGTATCCCCGGCCCCGCCAGCAGCTCGGGCAGGTCATCGGGGAAGGCGTTGCGGTAGGCGTTGAAGGCGTAGCCCACCCAGTAGGGCTGGAAGTGGGCGTAGAGAGTGTTGTCCCACAGGAAGGGCTTCCGGCCGGTCGTCTCAGTCCACTCCCGGAGCTGGTCCCGGGTGATGTGCCGCGAGCGCACCTGGGGGCCGGTCCAGTAGACCAGAACGTCCTCGGGGATGCTCTGGCACAGTGTTGCCAGGCCCTGGCGCGGCCGACCGTGATACCAGCCGATCATGGGGCAGACGATGACGCCGGCCTGCGGGAACTGCCGCCGCACGGCATCGTAGACCGCGTTGGTGACATGGGCCATGTAGCGGCCGGCGTCCTCGAAGCGGGCCCGCTCAGCGTCGGAGAGGCGATCCCACCTGGCCCAGTCGTTGAAGTCGATCTCCACCCAGCGGAAGCCGAGCTGCAGGCCCCAGCGCAGCCGCGCCAGATAGGCCTCAATGTCCTCGGGTTCGGTCGCATCCAGGCGCGGAGGAAAGTAGGGGCACAGGAAGAGGCCCGGCTCAAGCACCCCGCCCTCCCGCGCGGTCCGGCCAACGCGCTCGATGACCTGCCGGTACCGCGGCGAGGGCTCTCGCCAGGTGCCGTCGGACTCCCGGTGATACTGCAGCGCGAAGAGGTTCAGCTTCCAGCGCGGCAGCACCTCGGCGTAGCGCGCGACGATCTCGGGGTCGGAGCGCGTCGCACTGACCTTCACCAGCCGCAGCCGGAAGGCGGGCCAGTCCACGATGCGGACCCGGGGCATCCGAACGTCAGGGCCGGCGCGCTCGAGCAACTGCAGCAGAGTCTGGACGGCGTAGTAACAGCCACGATCATCATGTCCCACGCAGGCGATGATGTGCCTGCCGGGTATGCGGAGGCACTCAAGGAGGTAGCCATCCGCCACATTGCTGTTAGGTGGCAGAGCGACCGAGCGTCCGTGGAGGAGGCGCCTGAGGCCCGAGAGATGATCGCGGGTGCCGAGCCACACGACCGTGCCAGCCTGCCCGCTGGCGGCCTCGACGGGGAGCTCTGGCAGCGCCTGGCCGCCCTGTTCCGTCAGCCTGGTATTGAGCTGTCGCACTCCCAGAGCGATGGCGCGGGTGGGAGCCTGAGGCGTGACGATGCAGGCGGCTGCAGCGCCGTCATCGATGATGCGCACCGTGCCGCCGAGACTCTGGAGCCGCTGGGGGCGGGGCAGCAGACGGTCGGAGATCTGATCGCTCTCAGAGGCGGTGGGAACCAGGCCGAACAGGATGACCGCAGACAGGCCGGCAAGCGCATTCATGCCGGGGCACGCTCCTGCAACGAGGATGTCTGTGAGACTGAGGCCGTTTCCGGCCGGCGCACGCTCGCTCCTTCTCGGTTCGCCATCGGGTGTGGCAGAGGACTGGCGAGTGGCTCAGCGCCCTTCGTCCCTCCAGCGATAGCAGTCAACGCCGGGCTTGATGATCTCCACCAGGGCCCGGCCGGCCAGGGAGGTGGCGATGCCGTTGCCGGGCACCTGCAGGTACTCGCCACGATCGTCATCGAGCAGCAAAAGGTAGTAGCGGCGTATGGCGTCGGCGATGCGCGGGTCGGGATCGACGTTGTGGTAGTACCACAGCAGCAGGTTGACCACCCCGTGGCTGCGAAGCTGATCGCCCGATCCCCTCTCCGCCCAGCTTCCGTCCGCGTTCTGGGTGCGCAGCAGCCACTCAATATGGGGTCGGACTCGCTGCTCCAGCCCGCGCCGGAACTGCTCGTCCTCGATGTAGGTCCAGGCGGCGATGAGGCCCTCCCCCACGTACGCGGAGGTGTCGTAGGGCCAGCGCGTCCAGACCCAGGCGCGGTCCCTGCCGCCGGGGTTCCAGTCCTCGATGTAGTACGGGATCTGGCCCGGCTCCGCCAGGGGGTCGGGCGGCACGGGGCCCACCATGGTGTCGAGCAGCCAGTCACAGGCCCTGATGGCGATCCGCTTGTGACGCTCAACGCCCTTCATGTAATACCACGCGGCGAATATCTCCGCGCCGGTCAGGGCGGTGGCGATGGTATAGGGCCTGTTGAGGTCCTTGGTGATGTTGCCCTCGTCGTCGGTGTGGTAGCCGACGCCGACGCTTCCGTCCTCGTGGACGAAGGGTCCTCCGGTGCTGTCGCCCTGCACTAGCAGCAGGTGCAGATAGCGCTCAAGTGCGGTGTCGATGCGCGCGCGCTCCTGTGGCGTGGCGAACTTGTAGAAGTTGATCAGCAGCCCCAGCGCACTTCCGGTGTCGGCGAAGTAGACGTCGCCGTAGCCCGTGCCCCAGTAGCCGGCCGGCTTCTGGAGGTCCAGGAGCTTGCCCGCCCACCTGCGCACGTGCTGCAGGTACTGCCGCTGGCCGGTGATCTCATACAGCGCCAGCAGTGTGCGCTCGTTGTAGCCCTCCACGAAGATGGCGGCCTGCTCGTTTGCCATCGTCCAGTCGGCGATGCCGCGCAGACGCTCCAGGATCGGCCCCGTTCCTATGACGAGCTGGTGCCGCTCGTCCATCATCAGCAGGCCGTCGGCCCGCTTGCCGCCTCCCAGGTGCAGGATCGCCGTGCCTTCGACGGGCGGCGCCGTCAGGGGCGCGAACTGCCAGATTCGCTCCTCGGCATCCCAGCGGCCCTCGTGGAACGTCGTCGGCGCCATGTCCGGCAGACTCATCT
>JBNGDZ010000472.1:0-4127 GCA_049975765.1 Armatimonadota bacterium | reverse complement strand
AGTTCGGGCTATTCGCCGGAACTCTACGCCCGAGCCCGGGAGGCCGCCCGCCGGCGATTCGTGCGCGACGGGCAATGACACGCGATACACAGAGGGCGAGAGGGAGGGAGAGCTGGTGGCAACAGGGATGTTTCGCCAGAACGAGATCGCGCGGGCGATCCGGATGCTCTGCCAGTGCGCGACGGCGCTGACGGAGGACGCGGCGGGGGGCGAGGAGGTGAGCGTGGGTTCCAACGAGATGTTCGAGGTCGGGCAGCAGGTGAGGCTTCGGGACGCCGCCGGCGCGGAGGAGAGGACGGTATCGGAGCTGGTGGGCGTGACGACGGTGAGATTCACTGAGGCGATAGGCGGCGAGTATCTGGTGAGCCGAGGTGCGCGGCTGGAGTGGGCCGAGAACCCGCTGGGGGACGTGCAGTGGGTGGGCCAGGGGTCGCCTGAGCTGCTGCCGCGGTCGCCGGTGGAGCGCTTCCCGTGCGTGCTGGTGCTGCCCGGCGAGATGCGTCAGCCGCTGGGCGAGGGGACGAACCGGACCTTCCAGCAGGACTACAGCTTCAGGGTCTACTACGTGATGGAGCACGAGGAGGGACAGCGCGCGAACATCGAGGTGCTGGATCGGGCGGCGACGCTGTTCAACGTGCTGATGGCCGACCCCTACCTGGGAGGGACGTGCTGGCACAGCCAGGTGACGAGGGTGGACCCGGAGCCGCCGGTTCAGGAGCGGCTGAGGGAAGATGAGCGACCGCTGCGGGTGGTGGAGCTGACGGTCGTGGCGCGGCGAGCGGCGTTGTGGAAGCCGGCGTGACGGAGAGCGTGAGGAGATCAGGCGCTGAGAGCGCGGAGAGATACAGGGTGGTGTAAGCATGGCCGTGGCACTTGCACAGGAGGGCAGCTTCGGCTTTGGGCTGCAGGCCGGGAAGGGGACGTACGAAGCGCCGACGGTGTGGCTGCCGCTGATCAAGAGGAGCGGCGGTCGGGGCGAGGAGATCCGGCTGCGCAAGAACTTCACGCTGCTGGACCTCGCGGACAGCAATGAGTACGAGAGCCGCTACTACTCGGCGGGCGAGTGGGCTGAGGGAGAGGTGGCGGTGCCGCTGATCCCCGGGTCGCTGACGGAGCTGCTGTCGTGGATGCAGGATCGCGACAGCGACAACCAGGGCGCGTGGGCGTCGGCGCTGATAGACTGCGTGAACTCGGTGAAGAAGCTGACGGACGCCAAGGTGCGTCGGGCGACGATCAGCATGCTGAAGGGCCAGCCGGTGGTGTGCACGCTGGATGTGGGAGCGCTGGCGATGGAGGCGGGCACGCCGGTGACCCCGACGATGCCGATCGAGGCGCCCTACATCTTCCGGGAGGCGACGGTGGAGATCGCAACCGGTGGCGGCGGGCTGTCGGCGGACGCCAACTGCGAGCGGATCGACATCGTGATCGACAACGCGATCGAGGAGATGAAGGAGGGGATGCGGCTGGCGCCAGGGCTGGCTCCGAGACAGATGTACAACCTCGCGGGCGTGCGGGCCTGGGGGGCGTTGAGTCGGGACTTCGTGGACAGCGCGGTGTACGCGGACTTCGCCAGCGGGCAGGAGGCTGCGCTGTCGATCACGCTGACGCGCGGGGTAGCCAGTGCGGTGATCACGCTGCCGCGGATCCTGTACACGGCGAGCGACATGGGGCTGCCGGGGACGCACGACCAGCGGATCGTGGAGCAGGTGGAGTTCGTGGCGCTGGGGAGCGTCGACGGGCTGACGCCGCCGGTGACGCTGACGTAGTGGTACGGAGCGATGGCAGAGGGAGGAAGCAGGGAGTGATGAGCGAGGAGATCACGGTGAAGCTGTATCGGACGAGCGATCTGACGGAGGCGGCAGCGCTGTGGTCGCTGGGCCATCCGCTGCACAAGATCGAGGTGCGGGAGAGCTGGGCGACATTCGTGATCGGCTACGTGATCGCCGACGAGGAGTTCGAGGAGCTAACTGAGAGCTACCAGCGGGGGGAGCTGCTGGTGGAGGCGGGCGAGTTCGCGCGGCGGAGGAATGAGACGGCAGCGAAGATGCGCCGGGCCATCGCGGAGGAGCAGGCGGAGGGGGGAGGTGGCGGGGGTGAGTGACACATCGACAGGGCACGAGGGGTGGATCATCAGCGCGGCCGGGCAGGAGACGACGAGGCGCTTCGAGGCGCCGGTTGACCTTCCCGGCTGGGAGGGGCAGCCCTGGGTGGTGCTGCGCCCGCTGACGGCGCGGGAGGCGCTGCGGCGGGAGAGCCTGGGCCTGGTGGAGGAGTACGAGTTGGCGGGTGATGGGACGCCACGGGTGCTGCGGCGGACCTACGACGCGGAGGCGATGGTGGAGTTCGAGCTGCAGCGCTGCCTCGTAGACTACGAGCTGCCGATACGGCGAGACGGTGAGGTCGAGAAGCTGGCGCCGGGGGGCGAGTTGGGGAAGGAGCGCCGCGATCTGCTGGACGTGTTGCCGCCGGCGCTGATGAGCTGGCTGGTGGAGTGCCTGGGGGCAGTGAACATGCGGCGCGCGGCGGATGTGGGGGTGCTGGCGAAGGCAAAAAAAGGCTGACGGGCGCCGCCGAGGCGACTGCCAGTGGGCTGGAGGCGGCCTGGCTGGACCTGCCTGCCGAGCCTGTCGCCGCAGGGGATGAGCTGCTGCGAGAAGGCAGGGACTTCGCGGCGGTGGAGGAGCTGCGGTCCCGGACGGGGCGACGGGAGCGGCGTGTGGTGGGCGTGGAGGTGGCCGGGAGGCTGGCGCGCGCGGTGATCGAGGAGATGCGGTGGGTCGCGTGGAGCGGAGAGCTACCAGGAGGGCTGCCATGGGACAGGCAGCCCTCCTGGCGCGTACGGCTGTGGGAGCACTGGCTGTCGGCCTGCGACGCGGCGGTGGCCCAGCGATAGTGATTGCGAGGTGACCGGGAGTGACCATCTTCGACGAACAGCCTGTGGGGGCTCGGACGCCATTGGCCCTGCGCGCAGGGGAGAGCCTGCGCTACCTGGCGCAACTGAGCGCCCCCGTGGGCGTGGCGAGAGGGCTGTTGCATCTGGCAGGACGGGGTGAGCATCTGAGGCGGGTGGCGCCGCGCGGCGATGAGGGGCTGGTGGGGGCGTCGGCGGCCGGCGATGCTCCCATGCGGCGTTCGGCAGAGGCCGGTGGCGGCAGGCGACGCCCGGTGGGGGGGCTGGTGGAGACCAGAGAGGCAGCTATGAGGGGCCAGGACGTGAGTGAAGCTATCGAGCCCGGGGGGTGGGCCGAGCGTGCGATCACGGGCGTGGTGATGCCGCGACAGATGCTCGCCGATGCACGGAGGTTAGTAAGGGCCCTCGGAGGGGCGTTCGCCGCGGCACCGCCCGGGAGCACGGCGCTCCCACCGCAGACGGCATGGCGCGGCGAGCGCAGCGTCGGCAGGAGTGGAGGTGCGGAGCCGCACGCGGGGAGGCGAGCCGCGAGCGGTTCCGGCCCGGTCCCCGGCGATGTGGTGCGGGCGGCGCGGCGGGAGCGAGTGGATCTGCACCGATGAGGCTGCGCGGACGGCTGGGAGGCGCACGCGCCTACCACGAGCGAGGATGAGAGGATCAACATGGCACTGGTGAATCCGGGCCTGGGCGACGGGCTGTTGGACTGCGTGAGCGCAATCGTGGCGAAGGAGTCTGATGCGGGCGGCGACACGGCCAGCGGGCGTGCGGAGAAGCAGGTGCTGAGCCGGCACACCATGCTGCTGGGGAGCTTCCTGGAGCGCGGAGATGGCACGAACGCGCTGGACTACGACGACGCCCAGCGAAGCGATGCGGAGAACTACTACAAGCGGTTGACGGTGGGGATGACGGCGCGGCTGCTCGAACGGCTGGAGAGCGCCCCGGAGCGGACGTGGCCAGAGGTCGGCGAGCTGGCGCAGATCCTGTCGGACCTGACGACCACAGAGGACACCTCCTGGCGGCGGGAGATCGTGCGTCTCGGGCAGGAGCCGGGAGTGACGGTCGAGCTGCGGCAGACGATCGGCGGGAGCGCATCCTTCAATACGCCCGGCGGGACGGTTACCGCACAGGTATATGAGGCGCGGAGCCCGGACGTGGCGCTGAATGAGGTGGATGTCTACCTGCTGGAGATGCTGCCGGACGAGGACGAGGAGGAGCC
>JBNGDZ010000471.1:0-4141 GCA_049975765.1 Armatimonadota bacterium | reverse complement strand
CTTCCTGCCCGATGCGGTCGATCCGTCCGATGCGCTGTTCGACCTTCATCGGGTTCCAGGGCATATCGTAGTTGATCAGCATCGAGCAGGTCTGCAGGTTCAGACCCTCGCTCGCAGCCTCGGTGCACAGGAGGATCTTGACGTCCTCGCCCTCTGCAAACAGGTTCTTGATGTGTTCCTTCGAGACCGTCTGCCACTGCTCGCCATCCCATCGCTCCCCGCCGCGCCCTGAGTAGCAGGCCACCTGACGGCCGTAGACCGTGACAAGCTTATCGCGAATGTAGTCCATGGTGTCGGTGTAGTGCGTGAATACCACGACGGTGCGGTGCGTCCGGAACGCCTCTTCGAGGTCGCGCGTAAAGCGGTCTAACTTCGAGTCCTTGCCGCAACGGCCGATGTCGCGGAGAAACTTCTCGATGAACTGGATCTCCTCTGCCACGTTGATAGCCAGCGGCTCTTCCTGGTCCTCGATCTCCTGGCTGACGTCGCGGCTGAGGTCCTCGTCCTCGTAGTCCTCCGCAACCAGACCACCGGTGGTCTCGTCGTCTTCTCCCCTCAGATGTGCCAGGCGCCGCTGCAGGCTGCGCTCGATGGCGTAGAAGCTGGAGGTCAGGCGCTGCCGGTAGATAGTCATCACGAAGCCGACGCCGGTGCGGTTCTGCTCATCGGCCGCGACGTAGACGTCCCGGATGTACTTCTCGATGCGGTCGTACAGCTCTCGCTCTTCCCGCGTTGCGAACTCAATGAACTCGTCATGCGGATCGCGATCGGGGATGTTCTTGTCCAGCAGGCCCTGGCGCCGGTAGCTGCGCAGGAGGTCGCGCGTGTGGCGGAAGACGTAGTGATGCAGCGGCGTATGCGCGCGGAAGAACTGTGCAGCGGCTGCCAGCTCTTCATCGCTCCAGCGAAGCATGGTGGTGTCGCACTGCCCGCTCTCACCCATGTTCTTGAGGTCCTGGAGCTTGATGAGCCCAAGCTCATCGCGCGCCAACGCCTCCGCTGCCTCGTCCCATGTCCCCACATGGTCCAAGTAGTCGTGTAGCATCTCGCACAGAAACGGGAGGTCGGCCCGGTCGGGGAAGTGTCGCAGCTCCTCGAAGTAGCGCGTGAAGAGTTCGCCTCCCAGCGCTCCCCACTCTCCGCCGAGGCCCATCGCCTCCATCAGGTCCCAGACCTCGATGGGGTCGAGCTGCATGGGCGTGGCGGTCAGCAGAAGCATGCCGCGGGTCCTGTCGCGGATCTGCTGCAGTAAGTGCAGCAGCCGGTTCGGCCGGTACTCCTCGCCGGTAGGCTGCCTGCGGCGCGCATGGTGCGCCTCGTCCACCACCACCAGGTCCCACTCGTCCGCCTCCAGCAATGTAGGAGTCCGCTCCTGACGCTTGGCGAGATGGCTGGAGGCGATGATCACCTCGTGCGTGTTCCAGGGGTTGTCGGGGTTCTGAGGGGTCTCGTTCCCGTGGGCGTCCACGAAGCCGCTGCCGGTGTATTGCCAGGTGTTGAGGTTGAACTTCTCGATCAGCTCCTCCTGCCACTGTGTGACCAGAGACGCCGGCACGAGGATGAGGCAGCGCTTCACCCGCTCCGGCAGCAGCAGGCGCTTGAGCGCAATGCCCGCCTCGACCGTCTTACCCAGCCCGACCTCGTCGCAGAGCAGGTAGGGCTCGGGGTAGGTCTCGACGATCTGGTCGGCGACCTTCTTCTGGTGCGGCCACAGATCGACCGTCGCGAACTCCTCGGCCAGCAGGTCGCCGTTCGGCATGTAGGGGGCGTCCCGGACGAACTGGAACAGCCACCTCTCGCGCTCCAGGCGCCTCTCGCGTTCCTCGAGGATTTCGGGGTCCTCTGGATCGCGCTCCGGCGGCTCCTCGGGCGCGATCTCGATGAACCTCTGCCGGACTGCATCCGGGAAGTCGATCACCCGCGTGAAGCGGGCCCGGTCCTCCCAGAGCTCCTCGAACTCCTCAAGCTCCGCCTCAATGCGCGCGTCATCGCCGGGGCGCCAGGACCAGAAGGCGTTGAAGCTCTCGCGGTTCCTCAGCCACCCGCGCAGGCTCTCATTGTTGCTGCCGGTGAAGGCCACTCGGTTGCCGTGCGCGTCAGTGAAGATGCCGACCTTCTCGTGGAACAGCTCGTCCGCGGCGACGTCCTGGAGGGTGCCGTCTTCATTGACGGGGACTGCTATCCTGATCTCCAGCGTCCCCCGCGCGATCATCCACGCCAGGGCCTGCAGCCGCTCCCGCTCGATCCGCTCTGCGGGGTACTCCCACTGTTCCAGCGCCTTCTCCTGGATGCGCTGGCGGAGGTCGTAGCCCTCGTTGATGGCGCGCACGTCCTGCCTTGACAGGTGCGCGCTCACCAGCAGGCGCATGTGGCCGTCGTTGAGGATGAGGCCGGCGATGCCGCGGGCCGCAGCGGACAGCGCCGTGGAGGAGAAGAACCCCGCCTTGCGGTCGTACTGCACGCTGCGCTGCAGCGCGGGGATGTAGAAGTCGGTCAGCGGGTCGCCCGCCTCGCGGCTGTAACGCAGCTTCCACTCATGTGTCGTCAGGTCCGCGTCCGCCAAGGGTCAATCAGCCCCCCGTCTCTCGGCTATTCGTCGTCCTCGTCTTCTTCGTCTTCCTCAGTGTCTTCTAAGCTGCCGATCTCCAGTTCGAGACCCGGCAGATGGGGCGGCTCGGGTACATCCAACTCATCGTTGTAGAAGGCGATGGCGACCTCCCGAAGGCTATCCCACTCTGGTCTCACCTGCGGCATGGCTCTAAGCAGAGCATCAACACCAGCTATGAATTCGGGGCGCTCAATCAGGTTCCCTGAGACGAGGAATTCACGACAAGCGCGGATGCCATCCTCATCGAACCGGTAGATGGCCGCATGAATCGCATCGATCATCGAGCGGAAATCGTCGGCCTGTGGATCGAGGCTGTCGCGCTTAACCCGCCTCCTCGGCTCGCGTAGGACTAAGTCCTGGCTCTTCTTGTAGGCGAGATCACGCTGCTTTATCGTGTCGTCCAGATCTACACCCACCGCCATGGCCAACTTGCGGCCCTCGTCGTATGGGAAGCGTGCAGCCTTGAAGAGATCCCAGGCCAGAATGACCCACTGTGTGGGGGGATCGAGGTCGACTTCGCGGCGCGCTCGTGACCTCAGCTCCTGCAGACGCCGTTCAACCACAACTCGGCGGGCCTCGTCCAGCGCCACGTCCGGGCGGATCTCCTCTCCCGAGCGGTCGCGGACCGGCCAGTGGCTGGAGATCACCTGCAGCGCGGGGCCGAACGTGGACACCATCAGGTCCACGCCCTCCATGCCGAGGTCCTCGAACTCGGCGACCTTCTCGCGCACCCTCTCCCGCACTTCAGGCTCCACGTCATCCCACCAGTAGCCGGCACCGTTCCTCCCGTCCGGGCGCTTGCGGCAGACCAGCAGAATGGTGCTGGAGCAGGCGTTCTTCTTCGCCTGATGCAGGGAATGCTCGCTCTCCGTATGGACGGGCCAGGCGGCCGTGATCTCGAACCCGGCGCTGATGAGCGCCGCCGCCAGCGTATCCCACGCCTCCACCCGCTTGTGGGTGAACATCATGGTCATGACCCCGTGCGGCTTGAGGACCGTATGGCACCGGTTGAAGACGGCCCGCATCTTCGCCTCATAGTCCTGCTCCGCGAGCTTCTTCATGGAGCCCTTCATGCCGCGGAAGCGCTCGGAATTCGCGACTGCCTCGCGGTCCTTGTCGGTCAACTCGGTGCCGAACCACTTCGGATAGATGTCGCCCAGCGTGCGCTTCTGCCAGACGTAGAAGAAGTCGGAACACTCCGCGTACATCACGTTATCGTAGTAGGGCGGATCGACGCAGATCACGTCCACGCTCTCCGGGTCGCGCCCGCGGTAGGCGGCCGCATCGCCCTGATCGACGTGAATGCGCGCCTCCACGGCATCCTCCAGCAGATTCTGCGCCGGGGCCGCCAGCTCCGCAAGCCCTTCGTAGGCGTCGGCGACCTGGTCACGCGCCCACGGCCAGAGCATGTCTGCGTGATCAAACTCGCCGTAGCTCCACTTAAATGCAAAGTCATGTCGGTCAAATGTATTGGCGAGTACCCCACGCTGTGTAATCCAGCGCGTCATGCGCGAGTTTCGATCGGTGCACTTG
>JBNGDZ010000470.1:0-4141 GCA_049975765.1 Armatimonadota bacterium | reverse complement strand
CTGGCAATCGGACGCCACGCCCACATCGCCGATATACGCCTCGCCCGGCTCCGGCCAGCGCACCTGCGTGAGTGGGCAGGGCGATTCGAGCGAGCACATCACGCCGCCTGCGTCCACCGCCAGTGAGGAGTATCCCTTCCCGCGCGTCGGGACCGAGCACATGTGCCGCACGAACTCCTCAGTGCTTCGGCAGCGCATCAGGCCCTCATAGGCCCACAGCCGGATGGGCACGTGGTGGTCGCTCTGGCCGAAGACGCTGCCGACCGAGGAGTGGCCGACCGCCAGACCCTCGGCGTTGAAGCCGTCGATCGTGGCGACCATCCCGCAGAAGGTGAAGTTGACCTGCGGGATGGCATCGTTGCGCCGGATCAGGCGGGCCACCGGCGGGAGCTGCTCGCCCGGCGCGCCGCCATCGTTGTTCTTGCCCCAGATCGGCCCGTCGGGGCCCTCGCTGAAGGCGATGTTGGTGCAGCCGGCAGGCAGGTCCAGGTCCGTGTTATAGGTGGGCCAGTTGATCTTCAGAACCGTCTCCGGCGGCAGGCCCGCGCCCTCCGCGGTGCCCTCCATCTCCTCCAGCACCAGCGGCACGTGCGCCGCCAGGGTCCTGCGGATCGTCGGCCAGCGCCGCTCCCAGTCGGCGTGCCGCCGGTCCGGCTCGAGCATCTCGATGAGCTGGCGGATCTCCTCGCTCAGCGCCTCGCCGGTGATCCTGCCGACGGTGCGGGCGTCGCCGGTCGCTTCAACAAGCTTCATCGGCGTGACTCCTCGTATCGTCGTCTCGACGGAGCGGGCGAGGGCGCCCGCTCTCGCCGTGGAGGGGCGTCCTGAGGGCGGTTGCCACGGCAACCGCACCGAAGCCGGGCCCCATTGGGCTACTGCCCGACCGTGCCGCACCCGCCCGGCCAGAAGGCGATGGCGAAGGCCGCCGCTACGGCGAGAAGCGCCAGGACGTGCCAGAGGCCCGGCCGCCAGTGCCTCTGTGCCATCCGCCTGCGCTCCTGCTCATCCGCGAGTCTTTCCTTCCACCGGTCCGGGTAATCCACCGAATCCCCTTCCATCGTGGCTACCATCTGAGCTCGCTCGGCGGTAGCGGGCTCTCGTTCTCCTCGATGTCCTCCACCTGCCCGGAGCGGAGCGAGATCACCACATCTGCCATCTTGCCGATAGCGGCGTTATGGGTGACCATCAGCACGGTCAGGTCGCTCTCGTCGCTGATGTCCCGGATGAGCTGGAGCACCAGCAGGCCGGTTTCGTAGTCCAGGTTCCCGGTCGGCTCATCGCCCAGCAGCAGATAGGGGCGCTTGATCAGCGCCCGGGCGATGGCGACCCGCTGCTGCTCGCCTCCCGACAGCTCCGCCGGGTAGTAGTCCAGCCGCTCGCCCAGCCCGACGCGCTCCAGGAAGTCCGCAGCCTCCCTGGTGTTGTCGGCCAGCTCGCCCACCAGCTCCACGTTCTCCAGCGCCGTGAGTGTTGGGACGAGGTTGAAGAACTGGAAGATGAAGCCCACCCTCTCGCGCCGGTACTCCGTCAGCTCCGGCTCCTGGAGCGCCGAGACCTCCTGGTCGTTAACGAAGACGCGGCCCTCGGTGGGCACATCGAGGCCGCCGATGAGGTTCAGGAGCGTGGTCTTGCCCGAGCCGCTGGGGCCCAGCAGGACCACCAGGGACCCCTCCACCACGTCGAAGGTGGTGCCGCGAAGAGCCCGCACGATGACCTCACCCATCTGATAGTGCTTGGTCAGGTCCCTCACGCGCACAGCGTTGTCAGCCACGGTCGTCCCTCACCACGGTGCGCACCGCGTCGCCGTCGGCGATCTCCTCCTTGCCGTCGACGACCACGACGTCGCCGGACTGCAGGCCCTCAGTGACCTCCACCCGCACGTAGTTATTGCCCCCCAGCCCGACCTCACGGCGTTCCACCGCCCCGTCCACGACCACGAACACCCAGCGGCCGGTCTCATCCTCCACCACCGCGTCAGCGGGCGCCAGGAGCACGTCGTGGGCCACCACCGACTCGGCGTTGACGTCCACCTCCATGCCGGGCCGCAGCGGGCCGGGGCCCTCCGTAAGCTCTATGCGCGAGCGGACCACCTTGCCGCCGATGCCCGACTGCGTGCGCGGCGTGGCAGTGGCGTTGATCCGCGTGATGCGCCCCGGGATACTGCGGCCCAGGTAGGCGGGAAGGACGATCCGCACCGCCTGCCCCTCGTGGATCTTGCCGACGTCGATGTCGTCGATGAGTGCGGTGACCCAGACCGAGTCGTCGTCGGCCACCTGGTAGACGGGCTGGCCTGGCACCGCCGCGTCACCGGGATCCACGTACCGGCGGCTGACCACGCCGTCGAAGGGCGCTTCCACAGTCTCGTGAGCCGCCCCGGGGGCGCCGACGATGCCTGGGCTGGTGATCCGACACAGCAGGTCGCCCCGGGAGACGCGATCGCCCTCCTCGCGGTAGACCGCCTCCACCTGTCCCTGGACGGTCGGGGAGACTTCGGCCACGCGGCCCTCCACCTCGCCGGTGGCGATGACCGTCACCGACAGGTCGCCGCGCTCCACCCTCGCCACGGTGACCTCGGGCGGGCGCGTGCTGGCCCAGAGGATCAGGCCCAGGATCACCACCGCGGCCGCCAGCCACCACACCCACCGATAGGAGCGCCCTCTGCTCTTGTGGTCGTCGCTCATCTGCGGCATTCCCGGTGTCGGCTCATTGCACGGCGGTCAGCACCGCGGCATTGGTAAAGGCGATGCCGTCCACATCGGCGCGTGCCAGGCCCATGTCCTGGGCCGGTCGCAACTGGTCCTCATACCGCCGGCGATGCACGTGCAGTATCGGCTCGGCCACCAGGACCTTGGCGCCGGCCCGCAGGTGCGGCACGAGCTGGCGCCAGAAGCGCTTTGGCTCCTCGACCTCGTGCAGCGCCCAGAACACGAGCGCGAAGTCAAGCTCGCCGTTGATGGGCAGGTCGCCACCGATGTCTGCGAGCACCGGCGTGAGCGGGGCCCGGGCCAGCGGATCGCGGCGGCAGCGGTCCACCGCACGCCTGAGCACCTCTTGCTGTACATCTACCAGCACGACCTCGCCTCGCGGCCCGACCAGCCGACTCAGAGCGATGGCGTGGAAGCCGACACCGCAGCCGAGATCCGCCACGCGATCCCCGGGAGCGACGTAGGGTGCCACGGTGGCCTCGGAGTCCCAGAGCAGCCCGCGAATCGTGCGGTCGAAGGCCTCCAGCGCCCACCATGGCGACCTGCTCACGAGGAGTGCTCCCCATGCATAGCGGTCCCGCGGCCGACGCCGCGGGTCGTTGCGCGCTCTGAGAGACAGTTCGGGGGCCAGCGCGGCCTCTCCTTCTGGACCCGTCGCCAGGCGAGGATGTGGAGAGAGCGGGAGGCGACCGGAGCCGCCTCCCGCGGTTCCGCCATCCACCTGCTGCTACGGCTCGAAGCGGAGCTTTTTGCGCGGCACGATGCGGACGTCCCCCAGGATGCCCGAAGGCCGGGGCTGTTGCACGAGCAGGTTCTGCAGCGAGTTCGCCACCCGGATCTCGATATCGTTGGTCGGGCCGGTGATCGCCCTGCTGATGTCCACCGCCCACGGCTCCCAGGCCCGCACGCCGCAGGAGCGACCGTTCACGAGCACCTCGAACATGTCGCCGGGCGGATCCATCTCCAGCAGCAGCCGGCAGTCGCACTGGGCCCGGGTGAGCTTCACCTTCTGGCGGTAGATGCCGATGCCGGAGAAGTAGGGATAGCCCTGGCGGTTCCAGCCTGAGCTGTCGATGGCGCCCGGCTCGGCGCGCAGGGCCGGCCGGCCCTCTCGCTCCCCGACGGCGAAGCGGCCGACGATGACGACCGGGTGACCGAGGTTGGGGGTCTCGTAGAGCTGGCCGCGGGTGCGGACCTCCACCACGTTGGGGCCCTCGATGAGCAGCTCGTCCAGGGGCGCCTCGTAGATGTAGTGATCCAGGTAATGGCCCGGCTCCATACCCTCGATCGCCAGGTTCCCACGGCCGCCGGTGCTGCGCCCCACGCGGTCGCCGTTGACCAGCACCTCAAAGCTGACCACGGTGCTGCCCTCCCAGACCTTCTCAGTGGCCAGCCCGTCGAGCAGCAGTCGGGCCTCATCGGGGATGAGTTCGGAG
>JBNGDZ010000469.1:0-4167 GCA_049975765.1 Armatimonadota bacterium | reverse complement strand
GTGCTTGGCTGGTAGGCCACGGGAGCGGCAGCGACTGACCTCGCAGATCCTCCCGGCCAATCGACCGGGCGGGCTGGGAAGCCCGCACCTCCGTACGGCCCTCGCCTTACCCACATCGCGGCGACCGGCGATTCTGCCTCCCGGAGGGGCCGTCTGCGGCTCCAGTGTCGTTTGCTGGAGCCGAAGCCGGCCCGGACGTTCGCCGTCCAGGGCACCATGAGGCCGAAGGTCCCAGCGGCACTTGGCCTGCCGTGGGCCGACTTCGCGCGACTGCTACGTAGTCGCACTCAGCCGAACCACACGCCGTAGCGGCGGTACATGTCGTTGATGAGGCTCACCGAGCCCCACACCACGCCCGCGGTGAAGAAGTGCCCGATGACCAGACCCAAAAAGAACGGAATCGCCCGGCGGTACGATCCCATGCCGCCGATGCGCAGGATGAGGCTCTTGAGGACCCAGATGATAAAGAACGGGCCCCAGATCGGCGTGGCGTAGGACATGACCATCACGAAGCCCAGTGGGTGGAGGGGAAAGCGCAGGAAGATGGTGCGCAGCACCACCAGGATGATGGTGATGACGAAGCCGGAGATGCCGGCGCCGGTGCGGCTCCAGTCCGTGACCTTGTGGGCCTCCACATGGGCCGACAGCGCGTCCCAGGCCTGCGCGGCGGCGCGAACCCTGGCGCCGCCCTGCGTCGTCCCCCCCTCCAGGACGTTGGCGCCGAAGCCGTAGTAGACGTTGAGGTGGATGACATACGCGCCGACCAGGCCGATGAGCAGCGCGGCGATCATCAGGTAGACCATGCTCCGCTGGCGGATCCCGGCGTCGTGGGCGATGCGGAAGCCCTCCATCTGGTAGGCGCTCATCGACGGGAAGTAGCCTCTCGAGAGCCAGTAGTGCATGCCCAGGGCCCCGATGTTGCGCCAGCTTGAGCCGCGCTGGAAGACCTGCGAGCCGCCCACATTGAAGAGCATCTCCCAGGCCTGCATGATCGGGAAGAGCCACACCAGCGCCGCTCCCGCCTCCGCCCGCGCTCGGGCGTAGACCACCGAGAACAGCAGGCAGATGCCGAAGTAGATCAGCGCCACCCACAGCCACAGCCCGCTCAGCACCCCGAAGACCATCATCCCTACGAAGCCCAGGATGCCCGCGATGACGGCCGTGCGGTAGCTGAAGGGCTCATCGCTGTCATCGATCTCGGGGGCGCCGGTGAAAGCCTTCCTGAGCACCGCGGCGATGTGATGCCGGCCCACCCAGATCAGCACCAGGCCGAAAGCCAGGTACCCTCCCCACGCGTGCTGGCGCTCGAAGGGGAAGCCGGAGATGTCATAGCCCATCGCGATCTGCGCCACGTTCGCCAAGCGCATCAGCAGCGCGAAAACCCACACCGACAGGAGGATGTCGGCGGGCACCAGGTAGCCGATGCCGAAGTTCTCCGGGCGCCAGGCGATGGAGAGCCCGCCCATTCCCGACCACGGCCGCTCCGTGAACAGCGCTCCGATCTGGAAGTACTTGCCCAGGGCGGGCACCGCCGGGTTCCAGGCGTTGAGCATGTTCATGAAGTTGTAGATGGCCGCCAGGCCGAAGCCCATCCACATGATCGGATTGCGCAGGAAGCCGCCAGCCACGCGGTGGCCGGTCTGGTCGGCCATGTCCAGCACCAGCCGCACGATCGGGAAGGTCAGGTGCTCCTTCTCGATCCACTGGCGGCGGAAGATGAGCATCAGCGCGTACATCGTCACGTAGGTGGCGAGCAAGAACAGCGTCCAGGCCGCCAGCGGCGTCACCCACGCCTTCCATGGCACCGCCCCGGTCTCGCTGCCCTCGTACATGCTCTGGATGACGTCCCGGCTGGGCGACAGCCATCCCGGCACATCCTCCACCAGCACGTCGTAGTTGTTCTCGACCCCGGCGAAGTAGTAGGGCACCGTCACCTGGGGCAGGATCTGGCGCACCACCCCTACCGACGGCATCGAGACCGCGATCACCAGGAAGGAGTAGATCACCAGCACCTGATGCTCGGGCATGTGAAAGACCCGCGGCAGCCGCCGCAGCAGGGGCCCAAGGAAGGTGAGGATCAGCACCGCTGCGATGGCCGGGATGACCGGCACGCTCTCCCCGATCTGCGCGCCGAGAGCGATCAGCCCGGCCTGACGCATCCAGATCAGCGAGATGACGAAGAACACCAGCGACAGGATCGCCGCCCGCAGGCTGACGCCGTGCGCCTCCTCCAGCGCCTTCTCATCCCTGCTCTGGAACTGGGGCTGCGCCTGCGTGTCCTTCGCCATCAACAGAGCCTCCAGAGGCCGTCAGGCCTGAGGGTTCGTCCGCTGAAGTGCAGGGCCGCCGGAGCTCCCGCCGCGCTCCCGCAGCCGGGAGGTATTATAGCAGCGTCGGCGGAATGCGTATAGCCGGGGACTCCGGCAACCGGAGGAAGAGGCAACGGACGTGATGGCGCCAAGGCGCCCCTGTCTCATGAAGTGAGGGATCAAGCATGGCCCGATTGGTTCTCTGCGCCATCCTCGTGGCACTGCTGACGCTCGCCCCGGCCGCGGCGGACGTCACGCTGGTGCGTGATGGCGAGCCCGTGGCGACCATCGTGCATCTGGGCCAGCCCGGCTGCGACGAGGCCGCTGATGAGCTGCAGCGCTACGTCCACGCCATGAGCGGCGCGGTGCTGGACGTCCGCCGCATGTCGCCTCAGGAGCTGGAGACCGCCTACTTCGAGGGCCGGCAGCTTCTGGCGGTCGCCGTCGGGGAGCAGACCGCCCGGCAGTTCGGCCTCGACGTTCCGCCGCTGCAGCCCAACGGGTTCCACCAGATGTGCGACGGGGCCGGGCTCCTGGGCGTGCTGGGCAAGGACCCCGCGGGCCTGCTCTACGGCGTCTACGACCTCCTGGAGCAGCTCGGCGTCCGCTGGTACATGCCCACCGAGCTTGGCGAGCACGTACCCGCGCGAGAGTCCATCCAGGTGGGATGGATGCAGAACACCGAGAGCCCCGACTTCATGCTCCGCAGCATGTGGCTGGGCTATTCCGACCGACCCGAGGAGCAGCGGCGCGCCTACGCCACCTGGCAGAGGCACAACAGAATGGGCGGCATCCGCGCCTCCATGGGCCACAACCTGGGCCGGATCATCCCCCCGGGTGAGTACGCCGAGACCCACCCGGAGTACTTCCCGCTCATCGACGGGGAGCGCATGATCCCCGCCGAAGGCCACAACTGGCAGCCCTGCACCTCCAACCAGGACGTGATACGGATCGCCGCCGAGGCCGCCCGCCGGGCCTTCGACGAGAGCCCCGACCTGTGGTGCTACTCCCTCTCCCCCAATGACGGCTGGGAGGGGTGGTGCGAGTGTGAGGCGTGCGTCGCTCAGGACCCGCCCGAGTTCCGCGGCAATCCCAGGCACGGCAAGGGCCGCCGCATGCTGGTCTTCGCGAACGCCGTTGCGAAGCTACTGGAGGAGACGCATCCCGACCGGCATGTCTGCTTCTACGCCTACGCCCCCACGGCCGAGCCGCCCACCGACCTGCAGGCGCATCCGCAGGTGGCGGTGGCGGTGGCGCACTACGGCGGCGTCTCCGACAAGCTGCGGCCCATCACAGATCCCGACTCACCGCGCAACCCCGGCTACATCCCCATCGTAGAGGGCTGGGCGCAGCTCACCGACACCATCTTCGCGCGGGAGTACTACACGGGACTTGTCGGAGAGATGGACGGCCTGGCGCGCGTGGCCGCCGCGTGGGCGCTGGCCGAGGACATCCCCTGGTATCGAGATCGCAACGTGGTGGGCATCAGCTCCGAGGCCCTGGCCGTATGGGGCACCTGCGGGCTCAACTTCTACCTCGCCGGCAGGCTCATGTGGGACGCCGACGCGGACGTGGAGGCGATCCTGGAGGACTACTTCGCGGGCATGTACGGGCCGGCGGCGCAGCCGATGCGGGAGTACTTCCAGACGCTGCGCGACATCGCGCGGGAGCGCTACCTCAAGAGCGATCTGTTCACCGAGGAGGACTTCCCGCCCCTGCGCGCGCTGCTCGACGACGCCATGGGCGTGGCTGAGACCGAGAAACAGCGGGCGCGCATCCAGCTCTCCATCGACCACTTCGAGTACGTGCAGCTTGTGCGGCAGATGCAGCTCACGGGAACCGAGGAGGCCATCGCGGC
>JBNGDZ010000468.1:0-4189 GCA_049975765.1 Armatimonadota bacterium | reverse complement strand
TTGTGTGACCGAACGGTCGGGACTGATCCTACCGCGCGTAGAACTCAACGACCTGCTGCTCGTCGATATCAACGCTTATGTCATCGGGCTCCGGCAGTCGCGAGACCTCGATGGTGCGGCTCTCAGGGCTCACGTGCAGCCACTGCGGAGCCTCGTAGCCGCGGCCGATAGCCTGCACCACCGGCTGCAGGTCGCGGCTGCCCTCACGCACCTCTATGACGTCGCCCTCGCGCATGATGCGGGAGGGGATGTCACAGATGCGACCGTTGACGGCGATGTGCCGGTGCCGCACCACTTGCCGGGCCTGGCTCTGGCTGGCCGCGAAGCCGCCAAGGCGCAGGACGCTGTCGAGCCGCCGTTCCAGCAGCGACAGCAGCATGTGCCCTGTCACCCCCTTGGACTTGATGGCCTGCGTCACGTAGCGCCGGAACTGCCGCTCCTGCAGCCCGTACATGGCCCTCAGCTTCTGCTTCTCACGAAGCTGCAGGGCATAATCGGACGGGCGCCGCCGGCCGCGACGCTGGTTGCCGTGCTCGCCGGGGGGGTAGCTCTTGCGCTCAAAGGAGCACTTCGGACCGTGACAGCGCTCACCCTTGAGAAACAGCTTCTGGCCCTCACGCCGGCAGAGCCGGCAGACCGGTCCAGTATGTCGCGCCATGAGTCCATTCACCTCCGCAGGTGGCGGCCGTGGCCGCTCTCACCTGCTGTTACATGCGCCGCCGCTTCTTGGGACGGCAGCCGTTGTGCGGCGTGGCCGTGATGTCTCTGATGTCGCCCACATCGATGCCCACCGCCTGCATCGCGCGCACGGCCGTCTCGCGCCCGGAGCCGGGGCCCTTGGTAAACACGTCCATCCGGCGAATGCCGGCGTCGATGGCCCGCCGCGCCGCGTTCTCACCAGCGAGCTGGGCGGCGAAGGGTGTCCCCTTCCGGGTGCCCTCGAAGCCCACCGTCCCCCCGCTGGCCCACGTCACGGTGTTGCCACGCTGATCGGTGATCGTGATGATCGTGTTGTTGAAGGTGGACTTGATGTAGGCCCGCCCCTGGGCGCCGCGTGGCGCCCGCCGCTCCCGCGGGCGCTCCTCCGCCCGCTCCTCGCGGCCCTCGCCGGCCTGCCGCTGGTCCTCGGCCGGCTCCGCGGCGTCCTCGTTCGCAGGCTCAGCCCCCTGCTCGCGCTCGTCAGCCATCGTCGCTCCTCCTGTCCACGACCTCCCGCCGGTCCACGACCGGCGGTGAGGCAGCTACTTCTTGGCGGTCGCTCGCCTCTTCCCGGCGACCGTCTTGCGCTTGCCCTTCCGGGTGCGGGCGTTCGTGCGCGTCCGCTGCCCGCGCACGGGCAGGCCCCGCCGATGTCGCTGGCCCCGGTAGGTCCCGATCTCGATGAGGCGCTGGATGTTGGCCGCGACCTCGCGGCGCTTGTCGCCCTCGATGGTGTAGTCGCGGTCGATGATCTCCCGCAGACGCGCCGCCTCCTGCTCCGTCAGGTCGCGCATCTTGGCCTGCGGGTCGATCTGCGCCTGCTCGCGAACCTTCTTGGCCGTCGAGCGCCCGATGCCGTAGATGTAGGTCAGGGCGATCTCGACTCGCTTGTTGGCCGGCAGGTCTACGCCTGCAATCCTGGGCACTGGCACTCCTCCTCGTGCGGCAATGCGCTCAATGCGGCGTGCACTGGGTCAGCCGCCTACCCCTGGCGCTGCTTGTGGCGCGGGTTGGAGCAGACCACCCGCACGACACCGTTGCGCCGGATGATCTTGCACTTGTCGCATCTCTTCTTCACTGACGCCTTGACCTTCATCCGTCTCACTCCTGCCTTACGACGCTCGTCTCCATCGGCGGTCTGCTGACCGCCGTGACGTATCCATCCTCCAGGGGCCTGCGCCCCAGCCAGGTGCCGTCCAAAGCCGCCCGGCTACTTGTGCAGCCAGACGATCCGCCCGCGCGAGAGGTCGTAGGGCGAGATCTCCACCGTGACCTTATCGCCGGGCATGATCCGGATGTACTTCATGCGGATCTTGCCGCAGACATGAGCCAGAAGTTCGTGCCCGTTTTCCAGCTCAACCTTGAAGACGGCGTCCGGGAGCTTCTCGACCACCGTCCCAAGGACCCGGAGCATCTTGGGCTCTTTCTTCTGCGCGGTCTGCTTTTTCGCCATAACCCTATCGTGCCTCACTCCCCCGCGCCACGCTCAGGGCGCGGTGAGAATCCAGCAGCCGTCCTCGGTGACGGCCACTGTGTGCTCGAAGTGCGCCGACCGGCTGCCGTCCCGCGTGCGAACCTTCCACCCGTCGGCGTCCTGCACCACCTCATACCCGCCGGCGTTGACCATCGGCTCGATGGCCACCGTGACGCCCGGAACGAGCTCGAAGTCATACGTCGCGTTCCGGTCGTCGTCGATGAAGTTCGGCACTTGCGGCGGCTCATGGATCCGCTGACCGATGCCGTGCCCCACCAGGGCTCGCACCACCGAGAATCCCGCCGCCTCCACGTGCGTCTGCACGGCCCAGGCGATGTCCCGGATGGTGTTCCCCGGGCGCACCTGCTCGATGGCCAGCTCCAGGGCTCGCTCGGTCACCTCCAGCAGCCGTCGGGAGCCATCGTCGATCTCGCCGACGCCCATCGTGAAAGCACCATCGGCATGATAACCTCCCCACTGCACCCCCAGGTCCACGCCAAAGATGTCGCCCTCCACCAGCACCTCGTCCTCCGACGGAATGCCGTGCACCACCACGTCGTTGCGCTGCGCGCAGATCGCCGCCGGATAGCCCTGGTAGCCCTTGAATGAGGGCTCACCCCCCGCCTCGCCGATCACCTCCTCGGCGATCCGATCCAGCTCCGCAGTCGTGACCCCCGGCTCGATGGCCTCGCGCAGCCGCGCCAGCGTGCGGGCATGGATCTTGCCGGCATGCCGCATTGTCTCCAGCTCGGCCTGAGTCTTGGGCCTGACCTCATGGCCCTTGATCCGCGGGCCGGTCATCACTGCCCCCCGCCACCCACGACCTCCACCATGCGGTCAAAGATCTCCTTCGGCTCGCCCTTCCCGGGGACGTTGACCAACACGCCGCGCCGATCGTAGTACTCGATCAGCGGCTCGGTCTGCTCCCGGTAGACTGACAGGCGCTCCCGGATTGCCTCCGGACGGTCGTCGCTGCGCTGATACAGCTCGCCGTCGCAGTCCGGATCGGGGCATTGCCCGCCGTCCTCGACACCCTCGTCGTCCACATGATAGATGCCGCCGCACTCGCTGCACAGCCGCCGGCCGGACAGCCGGCGCACGATCTCGTCCTCGTCCACGACCAGGTTGATGACGGTCAGGGGATCACGGCCGAGGTCGTCCATGGCCTCGCCGAGCGCCTCGGCCTGGGCCACGGTTCGAGGGAAGCCGTCAAGAATGAAGCCGCCCTCGCAGTCCTCCTGGGCCAGGCGCTCCCGGGCTATAGCTATGACGAGCTCATCGGGCACAAGTTCACCACGATCCATGTACGCCTTGGCCTTTCGGCCCAGGTCCGTGTCCTCCGCGACCGCCTCCCGCAGGATATCCCCGGTGGAGATGTGCGGAACGTCCAGCTCATCGCTGAGCATCTTGGCCTGGGTGCCCTTTCCCGCCCCCGGCGGCCCCAGCAGCACGATATTGCACTCTCCGAGAGCCATAGCTCGCCCCTTACTTGAGGAAGCCGCTGTAGTGGCGCATCAGAAGCTGCGCCTCAATCTGCTGCATGGTGTCCAGTGCGACGCCAACAACAATGAGCAGCGACGTGCCACCGACCAGCGTGAAGGTGGTGACGCCCGTGATGTCCCCCACGTAGTATTGCATCAGCGCGATAACGCCCAGAAACAGCGCCCCCGCCAGCGTGATCCGGTAGAGGATCCGGTCCAGGTAGTCCCGGGTGCTGGAGCCGGGGCGAATGCCCGGCACGGCACCGCCGGACTTCTGCAGGTTCTCAGCGATCTGCTCGGGGTTGAAGGTCACCGCGGTGTAGAAGTACGTGAACAGGATGACCAGCAGGAAGTACAGGAAGGCCGCGAAATGGCTCGCGCTGGGATCTGTGTAGGTCTGTAGTGCAAACATGGCTCGGCTGATGGCATCGTCGCTGACATGGAAGAGGCTCGAGAGCTTCTCGGTGGCCGACGGCGACCGCAGGGCGGTGGCGATCTGCCCAGGGAACAGCGACACCGAGATGGCGAAGATGAT
>JBNGDZ010000467.1:0-4193 GCA_049975765.1 Armatimonadota bacterium | reverse complement strand
AGTGCGGGCCATCTTCGAGGCCGCCTGCGGCCTCAAGAAGGAGGGTCTGGACCCCAAGCCCGAGGTCATGATCCCGCTGGTCGGCACCGAGGGCGAGACCAGCATCCTCCGAGACCTGGCGGTTCGGGTGGCCGAGGAGGTCATGGCCGAGCAGAACGTCGAGGTCGAGTACATGGTGGGCACCATGATCGAGCTGCCGCGAGCCTGCTTGGTGGCCGACGACATCGCCCGCCATGCTGAGTTCTTCTCCTTCGGCACCAACGACCTCACTCAGACCACGTTCGGCTTCAGCCGCGACGACATCGAGGGCAAGTTCCTGCCCGCCTACATCGAGCACCGCATCTTCGAGTCCAGCCCCTTCGCGGTGCTGGACGAGGATGGTGTGGGGGAGCTTGTCGCCATGGGCGTCGAGCGGGGCCGCGCCCAGCGACCGGACCTGGAGATCGGCATCTGCGGCGAGCATGGTGGCGATCCGCGTTCGGTGGACTTCTGCCACCGGGTCGGCCTCGACTACGTGAGCTGCTCGCCGCTGCGCGTGCCGATCGCGCGGCTGGCCGCAGCGCAGGCGCAGGTGAACAACCCGCGCGACTGAGCGCGGACTGGCGGCCCCGCGCGGGCCGCTGACGAACGCACCCACCGGGGCGGGCGGCGCCGGCCACCCGCCCCGTCCACTGCGAAGCACCGCTGCGACGGAGGTGTCCCGATGACTACCATCACCTCAGTTCATGCCCGCGAGATCCTGGACTCCCGCGGTAATCCCACCATCGAGGTCGAGGTGGAGCTCGCCTCCGGTGCCTGGGGTCGGGCCGCCGTGCCCTCCGGCGCCTCAACCGGAGAGCACGAGGCCATCGAGCTGCGCGACGGCGATCAGGCCCGATACGGGGGCAAGGGCGTCCTCGACGCCGTGGACAACGTCAATATGACCATCTCGCAGGAGGTCGTGGGGCTCGACGCCACCCGCCAGCGCGAGGTCGATGAGGTCATGATCGAGCTCGACGGCAGCCCCAACAAGGGCACGCTGGGCGCCAACGCCATCCTGGGCGTCTCGCTGGCCACCTGCAAGGCCGCCGCAGCCGCCTCGGAGCTGCCCCTCTACGAGTACATCGGGGGCTGCAACGCGCACGTGCTGCCGGTGCCCATGATGAACATACTCAACGGCGGCGAACATGCCGACAACAACGTGGACCTGCAGGAGTTCATGATCATGCCCGTGGGAGCCCCCAGCTTCCGCGAGGCTCTGCGCTGGGGCGCGGAGGTCTTTCACGCCCTCAAGGGCGTGCTCTCCGACAAGGGCCTCAACACCGCCGTGGGCGACGAGGGCGGCTTCGCCCCCGACCTGGACTCCAACGAGGCGGCCCTACAGGTCATCACGGAGGCCGTCGAGGCCGCCGGCTACAGCCCCGGGGAGCAGCTCTACATCGCCCTCGACCCGGCCTCAACGGAGTTCTTCGAGGACGGCAACTACGTGCTGAGGGGCGAGGGTCGGGAGCTGTCGAGCGAGGAGATGATCGGCTTCTATGCCGAGCTGTGCGACAAGTACCCTATCATCTCCATCGAGGATGGCCTCGCCGAGGACGACTGGGAGGCCTGGCCCACGCTCGTGGATGAGCTGGGCGATCGGGTGCAGATCGTCGGCGACGATCTGACCGTCACCAGCACAGAGCGCCTCGGGAAGGCCATCAAGCTGGGGGCCATCAACTCCATCCTGATCAAGGTCAACCAGATCGGGAGCCTCACGGAGACGCTCGACGCCATCGAGATGGCCAAGCGCGCGGGGATGACTGCGGTGGTCTCGCACCGCAGCGGCGAGACCGAGGACACCACCATCGCCGACATCGTGGTGGGCACGGGCGCAGGACAGATCAAGACGGGCGCCCCCTCGCGCACCGACCGGGTCGCCAAGTACAACCAGCTCCTGCGCATCGAGGAGATGCTCGGCGACGCGGCGGTCTACCCCGGCCTGGACGCCTTTTACAGCGTGGCCCGGAAGTAGTATACTGCGGGCTGCATTACGACAGGAATCGGGCAGCACTCACAGCACCGCCACCGCCATTGCCATTGCGTCGCGTCCGCTGGGGCGCGGCGGAGGAGCTGGTCGGCTGTGGCACCATCGCAGCAGGAGATGCGTGAACAGATGCAGCAGCGCGCCCGCCGTCGCAGGTGGGTCCTCCTCGTCGTGCTCGGTTTCACCATCATCGCATGGGGCCCGCGTACGGTGGAACTGATCGTCAGCAGTTGGAGCACAGCGTCGCAGGTGATGGAGCAGGAGCGCGAACTGGAGGCCACACGCGCGCGCCAGAGGGCGCTGCGGCGAGAGCTGGCCTACGCGCGCACGACCGAGGGGCGTGACGTGGAGGCAAAGCGGCAGTTCGGCGTTGGCCCCCCCGACGAGATCTGGATCACCGTGGAGGCCGAGGAGCCGAAGCCGCAGCCGACCGGGCCGCTGACCGTCGGCCAGCGGGTGCACGGCTGGCTGGCCGATGCGGGCAGTCAGTTCCTCGACCATTGTCGGTACACTATGTCGGCGCTGCGGTACTGGGTGGGCCTGGACCCCGCACCCGACATCTCGCTATCCGGGGCGAACGGCGGCGTGACCCCCGCGGAGCCGTCCACCGAGGAGATTGCACCGCACGAGAACGGACCCGATGAGGACGGCCTCGGCCAGGACTGAGAGGCGAAGACGATCCTTGCGTGACCGCAGGCTCCCACAACAGGAGCATCCGCGGTCACGTTCGGTTCTGCTGCTTGCCGCCGCGCTCACGATGGCCGGATGCGGCCCGGAGGAGGTCCCGCAGCCCTTCGAGCGCTGGCCGATCATGATGACCATGATCCCCGCCCCGGTACACCAGTTCGCGTGGCTGTCTCCACGCCACCCGAAGCGGCTGGTAATGCAGCACTACGAGCCGGTGACGACGGACGGCGCCATCACCGCGATCTGCCACTGCCCCGACCTCTCAGACGAGTGGGCGGTGACCAGCCTGGTGGCCTTCCACGAGGGCGGCGCTGAGTGCGTGGACACCCTCTCAGCCGAGCAACGGCCCATGGAGGTACCCCCACAGCTGCCCGTTGTCCGTTCAGCCGAGACACTGTGGCTGTACAGCGGCCTTGGGGTCCTTGTGTTGCTCACCGGCGGGACCACCGACACCGTGGCGGCCGCTGAGGCCGAACCGCCCCCGTGGCTATCGGATGGTGAGGTCCGCCTGGGCTGGATTGAGGACGGCACTCTGTTCCTGGGCGAGCCGGAGCTTGAGGCGGGCAGCAACCCGTATCGCGTGCGGGTGGGTTACCTCGCCGGTGAGCTGAACGTGCTGGTCTTCGTGTACACCCGGGCCCCCTTCGATGACGTGATCAGGCGCCGGCCGTGGATCTACCGGGTGGTCGAGGACGATGGGGGTCTGCCCCACCTCGATCCCCGATGGCGCGGCACCTCGTTCTCGCACCCCTTTCGCGACGCCACTCTCTGCGATCTGACGGGGGAGGAGGAGGGAGAGATCGCCGCACTGGAGGTGGATCGCGACGGCGGACGCCTGCTGACGGCCTATCGCTTTGAGGGCTTCGGGCTGGAGGGCCTGGCGCCGAGCGTGAAGCTGCCGGACGTGGAGGATCGGCTGGAGGCGGCCGATTGGGCAGGGGAACGCGAGCAGGAGCTGGTCGTGCGGTGCCCCGACGGTCGCTTCCTGTTCTATCGGCTCGACGCCGAGGCCGGTGAGCTGCGCCAGGTGCTCAGCGTCGATGGCCCGCGCGACGTGCTCGGCTGGGTCGTGACCGACCAGCACGGGGGCGAGCCGGGCGACATCGTGTGCGTGCTGCCCGACGGCCAGACGTGGAGCGCGGACTCCTGGCAGTTCGGTCCGCGACGGCGGCAGTAGGCGGCAGGACCAGAGCTGAGTGGGGAAGGCTCCTGGAGTGCGCCGCCGAGCGTCCTCCTCGGACTGCCCGCGGAGCCGCGCAGCTCGCCAGCGCTCCGCTTCTGGTTCGGAGCTCGGCACTGCAAGGACCGCGGCGGGCATGCGTGGAACCCTCCTCAGGAGGGATCGAGTCCCGAAGCGGGAGAGAGACTCCATAGTGGCATCGGTGGCCCTCGTCAATCCCAACGTCATCAAGCCCGCCGTGGCCCCGCTGGGGATTGAGCACCTCGCGGAGGCCTGCCGCCGGCAGGGCGTGAGCGTCAAGGTCATCGATCTGTGCTTCGA
>JBNGDZ010000466.1:0-4194 GCA_049975765.1 Armatimonadota bacterium | reverse complement strand
CCTGCTCGCGGCGCTTGCGGCCGGCAGCTCAACAGCAGGCTTCGTCGCCGCGGGGCTGTACCTTCTCTCCGCTCCATGCATGTTCGAGGCCCCAAGGCTGGAGTCCGAACACCTCTACCTGGCGCTGATGGCCTGGGCGGCCGTGCTGCATATGCGCGCGGCGACTCGGCCTCGTACCGCCGCCATCGGCGCCGCTTCACTGCTGTGGGCGCTGGCCGCTCTGACGCGGCACGTTGCAGTGGTCGCAGCCGGGTGTGCCGGCCTTGCGACCCTCGCCGTCGCCTGGCCGCACGCTGACCGCTGGCGCCGCACCGCATACGGCCTGCTCCCGACGCTTGTCTGCTGGGCCACCACCGGAGGCTGGATGATCAGAAACCTGGCTGTCGCGGGAATCCCGCGCGCGCAGTTGCCACCGGGTGTTCGCGGCTACGGTACAGAGACCGTGGCGGTTGTGCTTTCGTACTTCTGGGGCCTCAGCGGCATCCCCCTCATGCCGAGCGTGGCCCCGCACGTGACCGAGCTCGCAATGGTGGCAGGAGGATTCATGCTGGCGGCATCGCTGCTGACACTTGCGGTAACGGTAGTTGTGCGCCGGCGCGAGCGCTCACCGGCGGCGTGGCGCTGGCTGCTCATCTTCGCCTGCCTTCTTGTACCAGTGACCATTGTGATGTTGATCTACGTCAGCGTGGTCCAGCGTATCAACACTCCCTTCGGCCGCCTCATCTCCCCTGTGACTGCAGTGACCATCGTGCTGCTGGTCGCGGCTGCGGCCCGTTACCGGCTGGTGCGGGCGCCGGTCATCCTCCTCGCCGTCTGCATCACCGCCGGAGGTCTGCTGCAGGGCATCACGAACCTGCTTCTCCCGAACGGCTGGGAGGCGCTGGCGGACCTGCGGGCGCTGGCCGCCGACAGGCGCGTGCATGAGGCCGTGCGCGGCAGACGCCTGCTGCTGGCGGCGGAGGACGGCGTGCGGCCGGCGGTCGATCTGGTGCCGGCGGCCCTGTTCGTGCCGGCGGCGCGCACCGTGTACTGGGTGGACAACCCTCAGTATGCCGGTGTGGTCCTCAGCGGCCAGGACATCGCCGGCCTCGCCCGCCGGGGTGCGTTCGAGTTGGTGCTGCGGGGACCACGCCAACGAGTAGTAGACGGAGATACAGCGGCCGCCTCCGGCATCCTGGGCAGTGCGGAGCAACGGGTTCACGAGCAGTATGCCGAGGCTCAGCTCACCGAGATCCGCTACCTACGGCAGTTCACGGTTCGGCCGCCGCTTGAGACCGAGACGATCGCGACGCAGGGGGACTGGACGGTGGAGCAGGTGCTGTTGCCGGGCGGCGTCCACGCCAGGCACTAAGCGCCGGGACACTGAGAGGTACACGCGCCCGACATAATCGCGGACACGGAGGACAGTTGATATGACGCAGCGCGAGCGGTTTCTCGCCTGCATGCGGTTCGAGCCGGTGGACCACGTGCCGGACCGGGAGTTCGGCTACTGGGACGACACCTTCAAGCGCTGGCACGACGAGGGCCTGCCGGTGGAGATCGACAACAACGCCGTCGCCGACCCGTTCTTCGGCTTCGAGTCCGTCATGGGCCTGCCGTCGCCGGTGGGCCTGATCCCGGGCTTCGAGACCAAAGTCCTGGAGGAGCATGAGGACCACCAGATCATCCAGGACTCCGAGGGCGTCAAGAAGATCGTCTACACCGACGGCACCGATACCATCCCCCGCTATCTGGAGTTCCCCATCAGGGACCGCGAGTCATGGGAGCGCGTGAAGGCGCGCCTCGACCCCGACGACGAGCGGCGCAGGCGCGACGACTGGGACCAGTGGGGCCGGCGGTCGCGGGAGAGCGACGTTCCGGTCCAGATCGGCTGTGGGAGCCTCTTCGGCAGGCTGCGCAACTGGGTGGGCTTCGAGGGCATCGCGCTGATGTGCTACGACGATCCGGAGCTGCTGGAGGAGATGATCGAGCACATGTGCAACCTGGTGTGCACGGTCATCGAGCCGGCGGCTGAGCACTGCCAGATCGACATGGGGGCGTTCTGGGAGGATATGAACTTCAAGCAGGGCTGCATCATCTCCCCCGAGATGTTCCACGAGTGGCTGACACCCCGCTACAGTCGCATCACCGACCTGGTCTACTCGGCGGGTGGGGAGCTGTGCTACGTGGACTCGGACGGGAACATCACCGATGTCATCGGCGGCTGGCTGGCCGGTGGCGTCAACTGCATGTTCCCTGTGGAGGTGGCGGCCGGCTCGGACCCCATCGAGATCCGGCGCCAGTGGGGCCGGGAGTGCCTCATGATGGGCGGGGTTAACAAGCGGGCGCTGATCGCCGGCCGCGACGCCATCGACGAGGAGCTTCGGCGCCTCAAGCCGCTGGTCGATGAGGGCGGCTACATCCCGCACGTGGACCACCGCGTGCCGCCCGACGTCAGCTACGACGACTACCTTTACTACCTGCGCCGCAAGCGGGAGATGTTCGGCATTCCGGAGCCGACCGACGCGCCGATGTTCAACGTGTAAGCTACGACGCTGGGAGGGAGAGAAACATGTTCCGACCGGACCTGACGAATCCGCTGCGGGGTCTGATCATGCCCCGCGAGGGCCGCTCCAGGCGGGTCTCAAGTTGGGACGAGACGGGCGCGAACGCCGACAACTGGCGCTTCGAGCCGGGGGAGACGAAGACCATCGCGGACATCCAGACGCCCGGCTGCATCAACCACATCTGGATGACCTCCAGCTCCGACGAGCGCGCCTGGCCGCGGCGGCTGCTGATCCGCATGTACTGGGACGATCAGGAGAGCCCCAGCGTGGAGGTGCCCTTCGGCGACTTCTTCGGCGTGGGGCACGGCAAGCTCGCGCAATGGGAGTCCATGCCGCTGAACATGACCCACCACCCCAGCGGCGGGATGCGCTCGGCCTTCAACTGCTGGTGGCCCATGCCGTTCGCCGAGCGTGCGCGCATCGAGATCGCCAACGAGGGGGAGGCCGCGCGCCCGATCTACTTCTACGTTGACTACGAGGAGTACGACGCGCCGATCCCCGACGCCCTCTACTTCCACGCCTCCTGGCGGCGCGAGAACCCCTGCGAGGGCTGGGCGGAGCCGGGCGCGGCGGTGCATACGCAGGACATCAACTCCACGCCCAACATCGGCGGTGAGGACAACTACCTGATCCTGGAGGCCGAGGGGCGGGGTCACTACGTGGGCTGCAACCTCTCCATCCACAACTGGGACGGCGGCTGGTGGGGCGAGGGCGATGACATGATCTTCATCGACGGCGATGATTGGCCGCCCGCCATCCATGGGACCGGCTCGGAGGACTACTTCAACCACGCCTACGGGATGCAAAACGTGCGCGGGCTCTACCACGGGGTCTCGCTGTTCGACGGCGACCCGAGCACCTGGATCGGCAAGTGGACCTGCTATCGCTTCCACATCCCCGACCCCATCATCTTCCACGAGCGCATTCGAGTGACCATCGAGCACGGTCACGCGAATCACCGCTCGGACGACTACTCATCGACGGCGTACTGGTATCAGACGCTGCCCCACAGACCCTTTGAACAAATGTTGCCGGTTGAGAAGCGCCTGCCGCGGGGTATATAGTGTAGATGAAGAGAACTGGCGAGACGTGAGCGCCTGGGAGGTGCGCCGATGAGCCATACGATTCGGCAGGTCACAGCGGTGGTGATGCAGGTCGAGGACCGCGTGGGAATGCTGCACGAGGTCCTGTGCGTACTCCGTGACGCGGGTGTCAACATGCTGGCCATCGCCAGTCAACGGCGGCAGGGGACGGCGCTGATGGCGATCCCCGAGAATCCGCAGAAGGTTCGCCAGCTTGCCGCCCAGCACGGCGTTCACCTGCAGACCCGACAGGTCTTCCTCGTGGAAGGGGACGACCGCGTGGGGGCGCTGTGCGGGATCACGGAGGCCATCGCGAACGCGGGGATCAGCATCGAGGACATCGCCGCCATCTCGGCCGCCAACCGCTACGCGGCGGTGCTCACCTTCGCCGACGCTGACCTGGAGGCCGCCGCCGAGGCCCTGGGCCTGGAGGACGAGTAGCCCACACCGGGGGGCGGGAGGGATCTGACCGAGGTTCCCGAGGCGACAGGAGGGGAGTCGTCCTCCGACGGCGAAACACAATCTTAACCTGGCAGTGATTTCCGGCGGCGGGGTCCCCACACCCC
>JBNGDZ010000465.1:0-4216 GCA_049975765.1 Armatimonadota bacterium | reverse complement strand
GGCTCTCGGCGTCCTCGTCGGCGACCTCCTGCTCGCGGACGAGGCGCGCGCGAGTGATGGCGCCGCGGCCGAAGCGCTCGGCGATCTCATCGCGCGCCCGCGCCAGCTCGCTGCGGCGCTCGTCGGTGTCATCGAACAGCGAGAGCTGCCCCGGGCCGGAGCCCTCGCTGAGGTTGCTCACGCCCACGCCGATCAGCCGCGCCTGCTGGGCGCCGAACTTCACGCGCCGCAGCAGCTTCCGGGCGCGCTCGAAGATGACCTCATCCAGCTCGGTGGGCTCCTCGAGGGTCTCGCTGCGCGTGAGGAGCTTGAAGTTCGATAGCTTCACCTTCAGCGTCACGGTTCGCGCCCGCTGACCGCTGCGTCGCAGCCGCCGGCCCACCTCCTCGCACAGCGCCAGCAGCCGCTGCTCCAGCACCGCCAGGTCGCGCGTGTCCTGCGCCAGCGTCTCCTCACGGCTGATCTGCTTGCGGGAGTCCTCCTCCGGCCGGTACCACGGCACCGGCGCGTCGTCGCGGGCGTGCGAGGCCCGCCACAGGTACTCCCCGTGCGCGCCGAAGTGCCGCTCCAGCAGCGTCCTGGGGACCCTCGCGAGCTGGCCGATGGTATGCACGCCCATCTGCCGCAGGCGCCTCTGCGTCACCTCGCCCACGCCCGGGATATCGCTCACCGGCAGCTCGAAGAGCCGCTCCGGCAGCTCCTCAGGGCGCACGATGCTCAGACCGTCGGGCTTGTCCCAGTCCGAAGCCATCTTCGCCACCAGGCGGTTGGGGGCCACGCCGATGGAGACGGTGATCCCCAGCTCCTCACGAATCTGCTGCTTGAGGCGTGAGATGAGGCTCTCCAGGCCGCCGAAGAGCCGGATGGAGCCGGTCACGTCGAGGTAGGCCTCGTCGATGGAGGCCGGGTCCATGCGGGGAGTGAAGCGGCTGAGTATCTCCCGCGCGCGGGCGGAGTACTCGGAGTATGTTCCGCCATCCACGGGCAGGAAGACGCCGTGGGGGCAGCGGCGGCGTGCCTCCCACATGGGCATGGCGGAGTGCACGCCGTAGGGCCGGGCCTCGTAGGAGGCGGCGGAGACGACGCCGCGGTGGGAGGTGCCGCCCACGATGACGGGCCTACCGCGCAGCTCAGGGTCGCGCTGCTGCTCCACGGACGCGAAGAAGGCGTCGAAGTCCACGTGCAGGATGATGCGTTCGTCCGGATCCCAGTCGATCATCGTCTCCACCGACCGTCTGGCGAACGTGCGTTCGACAGCATCATACCGCCGCAGAGGCGCGGCTGTCAAGCGGTGGCCGCGCGGACTCGTACTTCCAGCGACCGTGGGGCGGCCCCCGGCCTGGCACCCTCGGCTACTGCTCCTCCGCGGGCGGTGGTGGCGGGCTGTGCCGCTGCTGCCTGCGCCGGCGGATGTGGCGCACGATCAGCCAGATGGCGATCGCCAGCGGGACCCAGACGACGGCGCCGGTGATGACGATGTAGATCAGCGCGGTGACGACGGCCTGCACCGCCCGGACCAGACCACGCCAGGCGCCCTTGAGGTGATAGCTGAGCTTCCAGGCGGTGGTCTCCTCCACCGGCGCCTCGCCGTACTCGATGAGGGTGATGGTGAGCGTGGAGAAGGCCACCTGGTCCTCGAGCAAGCGCAGGCGCCCCTGGAGCTGCTCGATCTCCCCCCGCACCCGGGCCAGCTCGCGCTCCACCTCCAGCAGCTCGGAGACCTTCCCGGTGCGCGCCGCCAGCTCCCGGAGCCGCTGCGCCAGCGCCTGCTTGTTGTCGATGCGAATCTGCAGGTCGGCGTACTCCTCGGTGACGTCCTGCCCGCCGATGCGGTCGAGCTTCACGTCGCCGAGCTGCTTGGCGGCATCGTAGACCTCCCGGAACCGCGCCGACGGCACGCGGGCCACGATCTCGGATTGCGTGCGGGTGTCGTACTCATGGATGGCCAGTGAGGAGATGAAGCCGACGACGTCGTCCACGAGATCGACGATGGTGGTCTGCGCCTCGTCCAGGTTGTCGACCTCAATGTCCAGATCGGCGGTCTTGATGACCTTGCGGGCCTGGGCGGCCTCTGCCGTCGAGATCATCGACAGCGCCGCGGCAGTGTCGCCGGTCGCGGAGATGTCCGTGCCGCCACCCGCGCTGCGTGCGCCCATCGGAGCAGCCGCCTCCTCCGCCGCGTACTCGGCGCCGGGAGGCCCGGGAGCAGACTCTGCCATCATCGTGGGCTCTCGCGGTGCCTCTTGCTTGGCACATCCCGCCAGCACGATCGCGCCGACGGCAGCGGCCAACCCGGTGATGACGAACGTGGAGGCGGCTATGCGCTTCATCGGCAGTGCCCTCCTCGCGGCGTGCTGCATCGTCCGCCGAGCCACGGGTATGACGACGCGCCCGCCCCCGCGGTTCCGTCAGATGGGGCTCGCAGCCGCATCCGGCGTCGCGAATCGCGGCGCAGCTACTCCGCCAGGACCGTCCGCAGGGCCTCGCGCAGCTCCTGCGCCTCTGAGCGGGGGACGGTGACATACAGCGGCGCCTTCGTGACCGCCAGCGTGCGCTCAACGGGCAGGGCATTGCCCATGGTGTCGAGCAGCCGGGACTGGTTCGGCAGATCCAGCGTGAACCGGTCTGCCGACAGCTTGGTCGTCGCCCAGATCACCGCCACGAAGCGATCGGCGGTGCGCAGGTAGCAGGCGGTGATGCCGCTGTCGTACTCCTCGACGCCGGCCCCCTCGCACGGATCCAGAAGCCAGGCGGCGATGCTGTAGACGACCCCATGCGGCCGGATGGTGCCATCCCACTCGTAGATCGACATGGAGCTTAGTCGCGGCAGCATGCGCGGCTCCACATTGTTCCAGTAGTAGAAGTAGCGCTCGGACCCCGACGCGATGGAGAGGGCGAAGTACCGCAGCGACAGGTGGACGGCCTGTTCCACCGGCATGCCGCCGAGCCACCGGGTGTACTGGCTCTCAAGCCTGTCGGGAGTGAAGCGGTAGAAGGTCATGGCGGCCAGGCCGGTCTCAGTGTTCCAGCGAGGCATGATGCCCCCGTCGCGCGCGGCCCATGAGCGGACGCTGTCGTACGGCGCTCTGCTGTCGCATCCGTAGCCGTGGTACGAGAAGATTTGCGCTCCATCCAGCGCCCCCGCCGCGATCGTCTCGTCGGCCCAGTCCGGCACGTTGGGCGAGCAGCAGGGCGCGAGGATGATGCAGCCCGGATTGGCTCGGTGCGCCTCCTCCGCGGCGACCTGTGCCATCCGCGCATACTGGGCCGCGGTGCCACCGTAGAAGCCATTATGGTAGGGCTCGTTCCAGACCTCCCAGTGGCGTATCCAGGGCCGGTAATGGGCCACCATTGTGCGCACGTAGCGGCGGAACTCGTCCTCGTCGCGGTAGGGCCCGACGCCGCGGCTCCGGGCCTCGCTGCCCTCCTCAGCGACCGTCGCCCAGTCCGGCACGCGGAGGAACTCGCCCAGGATGTGCAGGCCCGCGTCACGCACCCGCTGGGCCTGGTCGTCGAAGAACTGCCATTGGCCGGGCTCGGGCTCGGCGGTCCGCCAGTGGGTGATGTGGGAGCAGTCGTGCATGCGAGTCCAGCGGTAGCCGAGCCGCCGCGCGACGCGCATCTGCCAGTCGGAGTGAGTGCCGAAGTGGCCCCCGATGACGGACTGCTCCGGCGGGACGTCTCGCGGCGGAGGAACAACTGACAGCACCACGGAGGCCAGTGGCTCCGGGTCATCGCCCAGATGCGCGTCCGCCCGGAATGCGCCCAGCTCCCGGAGGGGCAGGTCCACCCGCCGGCTGAGCGTCTCGCCGTGAGCGAGTTCGACGGGCACCGGCACCTCGGCGACCACACGCTCGCGGTAGTCGCGCACCCGGATGGTCATCGGCTCGTCAACGGCCTCGCCGGCGGCGTGCACCTGCAGCGTCAGCGTCTTCGGTTGCCCCGGCGCGAAGACGTTGGCGAAGGCCTCGGCGGTCAGTGACGCCTCCGCGGGCGCGGCGGGCTGGTAGTCAGCCCCGGTGGGGGACAGCGAGAGGGCGTCGAGCCACAGCGTCGCCTCGGCCTGCGCGGTGCCATTGATCGTGAGGTAGTAGGCCCCATTGAGCGATGGCGCCACATCTCCGGTGGCCGAGAAGCGCCGGAGCGTTTCGTCGGGCTGAGCCACCAGCTCGAGCACCGGCCCGGCCTGGCTGATGCGCACCGCCGAGTGCAGATG
>JBNGDZ010000464.1:0-4228 GCA_049975765.1 Armatimonadota bacterium | reverse complement strand
GCGGTCGATCGTTTCGCCGAAGACGTTAAAGACCCGCCCGACGATGCGCCCGCCCTATCACGATGAGTAACGTGCTCAGCGGCGCGCGCACATCCGTCGTCCAGGAGGGCCGGCTTTCCGAAGCCGGCCGCCGCCCGGAGGCCGGCTCCTGCCGCTGCTGGAGCAGACCCCCTGCTCGTGGCGCCCGCTCACGTCGCGAGCTGGTCGGCGTTCTCGGCGACCTTGCGGAAGGCCTCGGCGTGCTCCTCGATTATCTCCGGGCGGTAGTGCTTGAACCACGGGATGCTGTAGCAGCGCCGCGGCATGCTCTCGGTAACCGGCAGGCTGCCCTCGAGCTGGCGCAGGTCGCGGTCGGAGTTGGCGATGCGCGTCGGCTCGCCGTGCCCGTAGATGTCCGCCTCGTTCAGCAGCGGGTGCAGGTGCAGCGGGAAGTTGGCGCCGGGACTGGTGGAGACGCCCTCCGCCCGCACGGCCTCGCAGAAGGTCTCGATGGGCAGCCCATCCAGCTCCTCCTCCACGTAGAGCCCCTTGGAGGCGTACCATCCGCCCATGGTGGAGCCGGAGTCCTTGGGCGGGCGATGTGCCTTCACGCCCGGCACGTCCTCCAGCAGATCCCAGAAGTAGTTCATGGCCTTCTGGATCTCCTCCATGCGCTCCCGGTAGTACTTGAGCTGCACGCGGCCGCACGCGGAGGAGAGCTGGTGCATGCGGTACTTGTAGCCGCCCCAGGGCAGCCCCACGAAGGGCTTCAGCTCCTCGAGCGTGATGTTCTCGACCTCCACGTCCCCGGTCCACTGCGTGCCTCTGGTGCGGCCGTAATGGCCCCAGGCGATGCACCGCTCCCAGATGGCCCGGTCGTCGGTGATGATCATGCCGCCCTCGCCGACGGCGAGCGACTTGCCGCTCATCACCGAGAAGCAGCCCACATGGCCGATGGTCCCCACCAGCCGCCCCTTATAGAGTCCACCATGGGCGTGGGAGACATCCTCGATCACGTAGAGGTCATGCCTCTCGGCGATCTCCATGATGGGGTCCATGTCGGCGGGGTGGCCGCAGTAGTGCACCGGGATGATGGCCTTGGTTCGCTCAGTGATGCGGTGCTCGATGTCGTCCGGGTCCAGGCACATGGTGTCCGGATCGACCTCGGCGAAGACGATGGTCCCCTGAAGGCTGAAGACCGGCAGGCATGTGGCCCAGTAGGTGAGGCTGGGGGCGATGATCTCGTCGCCCACGCGCACGCCGCAGGCCCACATCGCCGACTGCAGCGCGGCGGTGCCGCTGCTGCAGCCGAGGGCATACTCCATATCATGCCAGTCGGCGTACTCCCGCTCGAACTGCGTGGTCACGTCCGTTCCCGACATGCCGCCCCGCCGCAGGACCTCCAGGACGGCCTCCTCGTCCTCCTCGGTGATGATCGGCCACTTGAAGATGTCGCCCGGATCGGTCTGAACCGCCTTCGGTCCGCCGTTAATCGCAAGTGTCTCAGCCATAGTGTGTCTCAGCTCCTGCGGGATCGGGTCCCGCCGTCCGTGTCTGCGCTGGTGAGGTATTCGGCCGCAGCGCGCAGTCACCTTCTTTGCGCAGGCGCCCCATGGGCGTCATTGCGTGGCACGCGTACCGGAGACGTCTAGTCTCTATCCATGCCTCGTCTGTCGCTGGCGGGCTGCAAGCCCGGCCTGCGTGGAGGATTGCGAGGAGAAGCGAGCGGAGGCGTGCGCTTCTTCGCTTGGCTCTCGGACCTGCGCAGGACGGCGGACGGACAGGAGTGTTCGTCCCACCGAAAGGCCCTGTCCACGCTACCACCGCCGGTACTCGTAGGGATTATAGGTGAGCGCCTCAAGGGCATAGGGCGAGCCCTCCGAGGCGACCTCCATCTCACTGGCGGCCAGGTTCAGGCCCGGCAGCGACGCGTTGGCCTCGCGAGCGGCGTTGCTCAGGATCGTGGCGACCACGCGGAGGGCCTTGGCGCGCTGGCGCGGACCCTCGATCGCACTGGGGTCAATGCCGCAGAGGTAGACCGCCGAGTCACTGACGATCGCCCGGCCCGCGACCGCCGGGGAGGTCATGGCCGGGTGCTCGCCGAGCAGCGCCGGCGCCTCCGCCCACTGCTTGAGATACAGGTCCGCCGCAGAGAGGCCGCGGAGGGCGGGGTTCGGCGTCGCGGGCCGCTGCAGCCGGAAGAAGCGTGCCGGCTCAGTCGCCAGCCCCAGCGCCTCGGCGACGTCCGGCAGGCTCTGGGGGAGCAGCATCACGGCGGGCGGCAGGGCGTCGGCGGAGAGCGCCGCCGGCTCCTGCACCTCGCCCACGATCAGCAGCGCCGCGTCGGCCGCCTCAGCCGGTGACGACGCCGGCTTCGCCTCGCAGCCAAGCTCCCGCAGCAGCGCCCGGCCCTCCTCGCCGCCGAGGTAGGCGACGTTTCCCGGCTGGGGCGCCGGGCCCGCCTCTGCGGCCCACTCGAGCATCCGGTGCACCAGCAGCGTGGCGACCGGATCGCGTCCGTAGCGGCTCGTGACGTCGAGCTGGCACAGCAGCGCCCGGCCGCGGCCGACTCGCCAGCTCAACAGCGGCGTGTACATGGTGTCGAAGCTGCAGTCGGCCAGCACTTCGAAGCCGCCGCGCTGCGGCTTCTCGAATGCGAAGCTGGCTACCGTGCCGTTGTTGCTCCACCGCCAGAACTCCTCCGGGTAACGACCTTCCAGGTCCTCGGCGACGGGATAGGGCTCGGTCAGCGTGCTCTGGCCCCGCCAGTCGGCGAGGTCGGCGTTGGACATGCCTTCCAGCAGAGGGTGCTCGGGCGCGCGGATGAAGACGTGCCGGGCGTTGGGGTCATCCAGCAGCAGCCCGCCATAGGGCGCCGTCTGCTCGAAGACAAGCACGCAGAGGCCGGCCTTCATCGCCTCGTGCACCTTCAGTTGAGCGAGCAGGTCCAGGTCCAGAGACTTCGCGCCCACGATCAGCAGGTCCAGAGCGCCCGGGTCGGTCCCGGGCCCGATCGGCTCAGCGGCCACGCCGGCCCTCTGCAGCACGCCGCCGGTGCCGTGGTCGGCGTCGATGAGCCCCACGCGGGCGTCGGCCATGTCGGGCCGCTGCGGTCGCGGCCAGACCTGCAGCGCGAACTCATCCTCCGACAGCGTCTGACCCTGGTGCCGAAGAGCCAGCGTCATCCTCAGCCCGGTACGCTCACGGACACGCGGCGCCTGCATGCTCACAGGCGTCATTCGGATCGCGCCCGGCTGCAGCTCCAGCGGGATCGCGCCGCCGTCGAGGCGCGCTCCATCCGTGCCGCGCAACGCCCAGCGCAGCGTGCACGGCAGCGGCTCGAAGCGGTCATTGATCGCCACCAGCGTCTTCGAGAACCGCTCCCCCGCGAAGAATGCGTGGTCCTTGGCAGGCCAGTTATCCGGCGGTCCGGCGATGTATGCAAGCACCGGCATGTTCGCGCGCTGCATGGCCTCACCCAGCGGCGTGAGCCTGGTGCCGCGCTGGATCGTCGGGTCATGGGCATCAAACGAGAGGCCGAACTGCTTCGAGCCGGGCAGCGACAGCTCCACCGGCACGCGCTCGTACTCCCAGCAGTCGCGGTACTCCACGTGCTGGCAGTGAGAGATCCCCCAGGTGCGCCAGGAGCGGAGGGTGCGCTCGCCCCACACCTCCTTGAGCTGCTGGTAGCTCGGCAGGCCGTACTTCAGTCGATCCAGGTTGCAGTGCCACTCGCCGGGCCTGATGATGTCCATGGCATCGTCGGGCAGCGCCTCGTAGGGACGATCGCCCAGGGTCGCCGCCGCGTACTCCTCAAACAGCGGCTCCGAGGCGTAGACGTCGGCGAGCGAGCCGTGTCGCTCCTGATACCAGCTCAGGATGCAGGGAAAGCCGGTCTCGACGGGCATCAGCGGCTTGTGACGTACCTGCGCCCACGCCGAGGGCCACTCCTCGCGCTCCTGCAGCGGGATGTCGAAGTTCAGGTAGGCCATGCAGGTGTAGACCTCGCCGAAGTCACCGGCGGCGTGATGGAAGATGGGCCGCGCGTCGCGGTCGATCTCCCGGAGCTGCTCCTCGCACCAGCGCATGGCGGCATGGCGGGCCGGGAGGCGCTCACGCATCTCGGGGTGCTCGTCGGGCGGGTGGGAGCCGTCCATCCAGTCCGGGCGGATGTCCCCGGTGTAGGCACCGGTGTTGAAGTGCTGGAACCACATCGCGCAGCAGGCGTGGTTGCCGTAGCGCGCCACGT